>JAZGHI010000169.1:0-12952 GCA_036480955.1 Candidatus Adiutricales bacterium | reverse complement strand
GATCTCCTTAAGTTTGTAAACAGAGCGGGCCGGGTATTTTTCATCGCGGGCCTTTCTGGTCCAAAAATCGGCCACCCTTCTTGGATCTTTTGCTCTGGGCAAAATTCAGCGCTCCATGCGGACGTTTTTCTTTTATAATAAGGTGAATTTCTTTGCAAACCGTAATAAAGGCAAAAAAATTGTCTAAATTGTAAAAAAAATCACCCAGGGTCTTGAAATCCCGCTTAAGCGGACCTACTATATAAAATTGATAAAGAATGACAAACAATAATGCTGAATTTTCTTGAAAAAATTAGATTACGGCCTTATATTAGCATTCAGCGCTGCCGAGTGCTAAAAGGCCACGGCTGTATAACCAGCCCATGAATTACTGGCGCTCTAGGGATTGGCTCAGGGGCCGGATTTTTTTACTTAACATTTAACCAAATTCAAAGGAAGGAGTGAATTCGTTATGAAGATGCGACCACTTCAGGATCGTGTTCTCGTGAAAAGGGAAGAAGAAGAAGAGCAAACCGTCGGCGGTATCATTATCCCGGACACAGCCAAAGAAAAACCCCAGCAAGGGACAATCATTGCTGTGGGTAAAGGTAAGGTCCTTGACAACGGGACAAAGATTGAACTCGATGTCAAAGTTGGAGACAAAATTCTTTTCAGTAAATACGCGGCCACAGATATCAAGCTTGAGGATGAAGAATACCTTATCATGCGCGAAGATGACATACTCGGTGTTATCAAGTAGGACCTGGCATTAATAATTAAGGAGGAAAAGAGAAAATGGCTTCCAAGGAAATCAGATACGAATCAAAAGCCCGCGAAGCGACTTTGCGTGGCATCAATATCCTGGCCGACGCGGTCAAGATTACATTGGGCCCCAAGGGCCGCAACGTACTATTGGAAAAATCTTTCGGCGCTCCGACCATTACCAAGGACGGAGTGACCGTGGCTAAAGAAATCGAACTCGAGGATAGATTTGAGAATATGGGCGCCCAGATGGTTAAAGAGGTCGCCTCGAAAACTTCCGACGTGGCTGGCGACGGAACCACCACCGCTACCCTGTTGGCTCAAGGTATCTACCGTGAAGGCCAGAAACTGGTCACGGCCGGATCCAACCCGATGGAACTGAAACGCGGTATCGAGATGGCGGTCGAAGCTGTTGTCGGCGCACTCGAAAAAATGTCAAAACCCACTAAAGATCAAAAAGAAATCTCCCAGGTTGGGACCATTTCGGCCAATAACGACACCACCATCGGCAATATAATTGCCGAGGCCATGAATAAGGTCGGTAAAGAAGGCGTGATCACGGTTGAAGAAGCCAAATCCATGGAAACCAGCCTGGAAGTGGTAGAAGGTATGCAGTTTGACCGGGGTTATCTTTCTCCCTATTTCGTGACTGACGCCGAAAGGATGGAGGCCGTTTTGGAAGACCCCTACATCCTGCTGCATGAGAAAAAAATATCCAACATGAAAGACCTGCTTCCCATTTTAGAGCAGATAGCCAAGATGGGGAAACCTTTTCTCATTATCGCCGAAGATGTGGAAGGCGAAGCCTTGGCGACTCTGGTTATCAACAAATTACGCGGAACTTTGAACGCTTGCGCGGTCAAGGCTCCCGGGTTTGGTGACCGGAGAAAGTCCATGCTGGAAGATGTCGCCATACTAACCGGCGGCCAGGTGATTTCTGAGGACTTGGGTATGAACCTCGAAAACATAACCGTAGACGATCTCGGCCAGGCCAAGAGGATTGTTATAGACAAAGACAACTCGACTATAATTGACGGTGGCGGAAAAAAAGCCGACCTGCAAGGCCGGGTAAAGCAGATCCGGACCCAGATCGACGAGACCACTTCCGATTACGACCGTGAAAAACTCCAGGAACGTCTGGCTAAGCTGATCGGCGGTGTGGCGGTAATTAATGTCGGCGCCGCGACTGAGATCGAGATGAAGGAGAAAAAGGCCCGTGTCGAAGACGCTCTGAACGCTACCAGGGCCGCGGTGGAAGAAGGTATCGTCCCCGGTGGTGGTGTGGCTCTGCTGAGAGCCGTTCCAGTTCTTGAAAAACTTAATGTTGAAGGTGACGCGGCTCAGGGAGTGGCCATTGTAAAGAGGGCCCTGGAAGATCCTCTGCGGCAGATAGCCGATAACGCCGGCCTCGAAGGTGCGGTGGTCGTAGAACACGTCAAGGCTAAAAAAGGCCCCATCGGTCTGAACGCTGAAACCGGTGAATATGAAGACCTGTTGGTGGCCGGCGTGATCGACCCAACCAAGGTGACCCGTTTTGCCCTGCAGAACGCAGCTTCAGTCTCCGCGCTGCTTCTGACCACGGAGGCCACGGTGGCCGAGGCGCCCCAGGAAACTCCTGCCGGTGGTGGTGGTATGCCCCCAGGTATGCCTCCGGGAGGCGGCATGGGCGGAATGTATTAAGCCGCATATCGGTGTCATATACAGCAACCAAACCCCCTTCTTGGCAAGGGGGTTTTTAATTATAAGCCGGGCTTAAATCCTGTTGTTTGTATGCGTAAGATAGTTAAATGACCACAAAGCTGATATTTATAACCGGCGCGCCCGGAGTGGGTAAGACAACAGTGGCTAACAGACTGTTTGACCGACTCCAAGATTGCTGGTGGCTGGATGGTGACGACCTATGGCGCATGAACCCATTTATGGCTAACGATAGAACCAAAAAGATCGTGGAAAGAAATGTTCAGTTCGCCTTGAGAAACTTTCTGCTCTACGGCCCGTCTTATATCCTCTTCTCCTGGGTTTTACATAGGCAATCAATCATCGATACTATATTATCCGGATTAGACGGTCTTGAATATGATCTGTCAGTTTTTACACTGGTCTGCGGCGAACAATCCCTGGCCGCGAGGTTTGAGAATGATCTTCAGCGAGGACCGATGGGAGACCGCCCCTTGGAGAGGCTTCGTCAATCCAAGGAGCTAAAAACGATACAGATCGATACTACTGATATGGATGTCGGAGAGGTGGTTGATAAAATCTTGATGGTTATAAGTGGCTAAAAATACTCAGTATCCTAGCCTGTTCCCAGATATATTTGACCGGAAGCCTTTCGGGAACAAACTGTATGTTATTGATCCAGAGATTGCCGGTAGACGTGGAACATCCGCTGAAGGGCGGTGAAGTTGGTCAAAAAGGCCAGGACGGCCATACCGATAAGTAACTGTTGTGTAAGCAGGATGATGGTAAGGATGATAAAGCGTTCCAACCGGGTGAAGAGTCCTACTTTGCACGAAATTTTCAGACCCTCAGCCCTGGCCCGGGAGTAGCTGACCATAAAAGAGCCCACCAGGGTCAAGAATGTGAGCAGCACCAGAATGGGCTGGGTGTGAAACGCGCCCCAGGCTAGAATCCCGAATAAAACCGCGGCCTCGGAGTATCGGTCCAAAAAAGAGTCAAGAAAAGCCCCGAACCGCGATTCGAGTCCGGCGGTGCGGGCCAAGTTCCCATCCAGAGCGTCAAATGGACCCGAGATAAGATAGAGCCAGCCGCCTTCGAAAATGTACCCGGTTGCCACAAGCGCTCCAGCGGCGGAAGCGGCGAAAAAACCGATCATCGAAAGCAGATTGGGTTGTATCCCCAGGCGGGTGAGCAGGCGAGAGAAAGGGTTAATTACCACATGGACCCAACTCTGAACCCAGGCCGTAAAAGTCCAGTATTCCCGGTCCGATTGGGTGGACGGATTTTCTTCTTCGCCGTTTTTTAAAGTCTCCAACCCAGAGCCTCTTTACGCTTTCTCGTTTTTTCCATTACCCAAGGTTAAAAAATCGCCTTTTAATAACACAAACGAAGTCTAAATGGCAATAAATATGTGACATCAGTCTTTATTGTTTTTCGGACCGCTTGATTAAATTGCTGTCTCCGGCGGCCTGATTGATTTGATGGAACAATGAGTGAGCTGCCTACTATTTTCAGTCTTCTATCTTTACTATCAGAACATGCCACTCTTATGGCAAACAAAATTTTTGAAGCAAAGGTTTCACTTATGAACCAGTCGGCGAGTTGACCGCTGGTGGCTGTTGTCTGTCCTGGTTGGGCCGTCACGGCTTCTGTGTAAAAGGCTTTCAGATCATCGGTCACACTCCCTATCCTGCCCCGGCTCTCAAGTTCCCGGAGCCGATCCGGAGAGAAGATCACGTTCCAGTCCTGCTGAAAACCAGTCCAATCGAAAGTTGACGAAACGTGGCTAATAAGCAATCCTTTGGCGTCTGTATCACCGGGGATGGCTCGGTAATCACCAGATCCCAGACCGAACGGACGGCCACGACGGAGGTGGACCACGGCGGTTGAGGTGAGAGCCACCCGCCGTTGACGAAGCGACGGACCCTGCACCCAGGATTGGATTTCATATGCGGGGCATTTATACGCGGCTAGATTTTTCCCATCCGGCTCGGGTAGTTCATTCGGGCGGATCAACCTGTCTTCTCCCTTTTTACGTAGTCGGAGGATACAAAAAAGGAACAGAAAGTGTCAATCAGACCTAGGCGATTGGAATACACAGATCGAGGTTGGAAAGGATCGCGATTTTTAAAATTTTAAGAAATAGATTGAAGTTTGGACCCAAATTTGATTTGTTAACTCTGATAAGTGTCCTTAAAACATACAGGTTTAAATAATGATCGAGCCGGGGACAACCCGAATATGAGACGATTTTTATCGAAAAAGAGCCTAGTCGATATCACCAGCTTCATCTTGCTGCTGGTGGTACTGACGTATCTTTTAATCAGAGGAGGTGGATCTCTCGGCTATCGGTGGCAGTGGTACCGGGTTCTGGATTATATTTTTCAGTTTGAAGACGGTAATTTTATCGTCGGGCCTCTTTTAAAGGGCCTGCTGATTACGTTTCGTATCACCTTTTTCAGCCTCATCCTGACCCTGCTTTTTGGTCTTACAACGGCCTTGATGAGGCTGTCCGATTCATTTGTGGCCCGGGTTGTAAGCCGGGTATACCTGGAAATGATTCGTAATACCCCACTTCTCGTTCAGATCTTTTTTATTTATTTCGTGCTGGCGCCGGTTCTGGGTCTCAATCGATTTTTTTCGGCCGTAATAGCTTTGAGCCTGTTCGAGGGAGCATACGCTTCTGAAATTTTCAGGGCAGGCATAGTCTCTATCTCAAAAGGGCAGTGGGAGGCCGCTTCGAGCCTGGGTTTAAAAATGTATCATACTTACCGTTATGTGATTCTCCCCCAGGCCGTTCGGCGGATGCTCCCGCCATTGACCAGTCAGGCCATTTCCTTGATCAAGGATTCCGCCCTGGTAAGTACCATTGCTATCTATGATCTGACCATGGAAGGTCAGGTAATCATTAGCGATACATTCCTGACATTCGAAATATGGTTTACCATAGCCGGCATGTATTTAATAATTACCATCAGTCTTTCAATGGTGGTAAACGTCATGGAACACCGCCTTAAAGTGGTGAATTGATAGATGAGGAGAATAAAGTTTGCCTGAAAAAAAACTGGGAGATTTTATTATTCACCTAGAGAAGGTCTCGAAAACCTTTCCAGGCGGGATACAGGCGCTCGATGGCTTTTCGAATAAAATTCGGGAACGCGAAGTGGTCGTGGTGATCGGGCCGTCCGGGGGAGGTAAATCGACACTCTTGCGCTGCCTGAACGGTCTGGAGGATTTTGATAGTGGGTCAATAGTAGTTGATGGCATCCCCCTTGATGCGAACTCGAAAAACCGGTTAAAGATTCGTAAGGAAGTGGGTATGGTTTTCCAGTCCTTTAATCTCTTTCCGCACATGACCGTGCTGGAAAATATAAATCTGGCCCAGAAGCTAGTTCGTAGAAAAACAAAGAAAGAGGCCACGGAAACGACCATGGCACTGCTTGAGAAAGTGGGTATTCCGGAAAAAGTAAAGAGCTACCCCAGTCAGCTGTCGGGCGGACAGCAGCAGCGTGTGGCCATTGCCCGCGCTCTGGCCATGATGCCTAAGATCATGCTTTTTGATGAGGCCACCAGTGCTTTGGATCCGGAGATGATCGGCGAGGTTCTGGAAGTCATAAGGACCCTGGCCCATGAAGGGATGACTATGATCGTCGTGACCCATGAGATGGGATTTGCCCGGGAGGTCGGTGACCGGGTAATATTTATGGAAGAGGGAAGGATGGTCGAGGAAGGCCAAATCGAACAATTTTTTTTAAACCCTATCGAGGAAAGGACAAAAGCTTTTCTCAGTCAGATCCTTTAGGCTGATTCTGCCTAAGGAGGAAGGACGGATGACAAGGAGAATGTTATGAAGCTTCGAGTGTTTTTGATCGCGATGTTAGTGCTCACCTTTGTGTTTGGAATCTCAACCCAGGCTCTAGCCGGTCCGACTCAGCAAAAACTTACGGCCGAAAGTACCATCGAGCAGATCCTGAAAAGGGGAGTGCTTCGTGTAGGAATGTCAACTTTCGTACCCTGGGCCATGAAAGACAAAACAGGAAAACTGATTGGTTTTGAGATCGATGTCGCTACCCGTCTGGCCGAGGACATGGGCGTTAAGATCGAATTCGTTCCCACTAAATGGTCAGGCATTATTCCGGCCCTGCTGACCGGTAAGTTCGATGTCATCGTCGGTGGTATGACTATTAGACCGGACCGGAATCTGAAGGTTAATTTTACCATCCCCTACGATTACGCCGGGCAAACGATTTGTGCCAATAAGTCCCTGGCCGCCGGTTTTAAGACCGCGGCGGATTTCAATCGGCCGGATGTAAAGATCGGAGTCAGGCTCGGATCGACTTCGGTGCCCGCGGTCAGAAAATTCATGCCCAAGGCTGAAATGCTGCAGTTTAACGAAGAACCGGCTTTGTACCAGGAGCTGTTGAACGGCAGAATCCACGCCGTAGTGGCCAGTGCGCCCACACCCGCGTTTCAGGCGGCAAAATATCCTGAGCGGCTATTTGCTATCAACGAACCGCTTTCTAAGGAACTTATCGGATTCGCGGTGCGAAAGAGTGATTACGACACCATAAATTATTTTAATAACTGGATTCGCCAGAAGGATGCTGAGGGCTTTCTCCAGGATCGACATGATTACTGGTTCACTACCAGAGATTGGGCGGATCAGGTTAACTAGAGAGAACCTTAAGACGGGCCTTAAAATAAAGTCACGGCATTTTTATATGACAATATAACCGATCTGGACAGGGGGGAGCCTCGCGGCTCCTCCTCCATTCTGGACACACACGGGATATTGACTTTTTGATAAAAAGCAAGGTTAAAATCAGCCCGCTGGATATAGTGGTCCTGCTTGTCCTCTTCGCAATCGGAGTATATATTGCCTACCGGATAAAGGTACAGCTGCACTACAAATGGAATTGGTCAGCCATGCCCAACTACTTCTTCAGGTACGATGATGAAGAGGGGGGATGGGTGACGAATGTTTTAATTCAAGGTCTGTTGACCACTATCCGCTTAAGTATCTGGGGTTCGATTTTCGCTACCATTTTCGGTACGGTAATGGGACTTTGCCGGATCAGCCGGGTACTTTTTCTTCGGTTGGTATCCCGGGTATACGTGGAGCTCATCCGCAACACGCCCCCATTGGTCTTGATATTTATTTTTTATTTCTTTATCGGTGACCAAATAATCCCAATCTTCGGTGCGGATGATTTCATCCGGGCGCAGCCGGAGCAGGTCCAGAAAGTGTTCGAGATCTTTTTCGCTCCGCCTGCTTTGTTTTCAGCTTTCCTCTCGGCCTTGCTCACTCTCTCCCTCTTAGAAGGCGCGTACATAGCCGAGATAGTCCGCTCGGGGATCCAATCCATAGAAAGGGGTCAGTGGGAGGCTTCCAAAGCCCTGGGACTCTCCAGGCGGCAGCAAATGCGGTATATCATCCTGCCGCAGGCCCTGCAAAGGATTCTGCCGCCTCTGGCCGGCCAGTTCATTTCATTGATTAAGGATTCTTCCATCGTCTCGGTTATTTCTATACAGGAACTGACTTTTCAGGCCACCGAGTTGATGGCGGCTACCTATTTTACTATTGAGATTTGGGTCATAGTGGCTGTGCTGTATCTGATGTTGACACTGACATGTTCTCTGGCCGTGGAGCGTCTGGAAATACGCATGGCCAGACGCCGGTAAAGGGTCTTGGTTTTCCGCCATGTTACCTGTTTTCTTTGATTTTTCTGCTGGAAAGCGTATAATAATCAGTATGATTATCTGACTATTCTATTCTTCTACCCATATTGAGGTATAAGATGAAGTCTTAAATTCCAAATATGTAATTGTCACGCATTATCAGGTTTAATCTGAAAAAGCATTTTTGGAGTTTACGCATGACTTCTATCATCCTGAATAAAGTAAGTTTTTATTACGATTCCCCATACGCGAAGGTATTCGAAGGCGTATCCTTATCCATTGATTCTCAATGGAAAACAGGACTCATCGGTCGTAATGGCCGAGGCAAGACGACTCTCCTGAACCTTATTCATAAGGAAGTCACCCCATCCGGCGGCCAGATGGAAATTCCGGTTGAAACCTCTTTTTTCCCCTATGTCCCTGATAACGGTCAGCAGGTAACCCTGGAGGTTATCAAGGATAGCGTGGCGCCTTTCCGGCAGTGGGAAAGACAGATGGAGGTTTTATTAAAATCTCCTGGCGATGAAAACCTGAAGCAGTATGGCGAGATCGCCGAAAGATACGAGCGGTTGGGCGGATATGAGATCGAATCGTCGATCAATAAAGAGGCAAACGGCATCGGTCTTGGAAGTGAGGTGCTTCAGCGCCGGTTTTCCACGTTAAGCGGAGGAGAGCAGACTCGGGCCCTGATAACAGCTCTTTTCCTAAGGAGAGGTCAATTTTTTTTACTGGATGAACCCACCAACCACCTCGACATCAAGGGCCGCATTTCACTAAGTGAGTATCTGGCGGGAAAGCAAGGCTTCATACTGGTGTCACATGACCGGTATTTTCTGGATTCCTGTGTCGATCATGTACTCTCGATCGACAGGCACGATGTCCGTCTTATCCAGGGTAATTATTCTGAATGGAAATATCAGAAGGAGATTGAGGACGAATTCGAAAAACGAAAGAATGAGAGATTGACCAGAGAAATTCGTTCTCTAAAAAAGGCGGCAGGCCGGCGTAGAACCGGAGCGAGTAAAAAGGAAAGTGAAAAAAAAGGACGTGGGGCCGTAGATAGGGGTTATATCGGACACAAGAGCGCCAAACAGATGAAGCGGGCACTTAATATCGAGAGGAGGATCAAGAGAAATATCGAAGATAAAAAGGAACTGTTTAGAAATTATGAAAAAGACCGCAGGCTAAAAATACAGGTGGCTGATAAGGCCCCGGCGACTTTGCTGAACATCTCGAATTGCAGTATAAAAATCGGCCAAAGGACGATCATTGATAATTTCTCTCTCAGCCTGACACGGGGGCAGCGTATAGCCATAATCGGCGAAAACGGGTGCGGAAAAACAACGCTTTTCAACGCCATCAGCGGCGAAATTGAACCCAGTTCCGGTATAATCCACATACCGGGGAACCTGGCCGTTATCAGGGCCTACCAACAACCATTATGGAATTCAGGCTACCTGCGCCGGTATCTGCTCGAAGAGAAAATAGATGAGACTTATTTTCGTCAAATCCTGGGTGTCCTGGGAGTTGAAGGGGATGTGTTTGATCAACCTCTCGAGACTTTCAGCCAGGGCCAATTAAAAAAGGTTGACCTGTGCCGTTCGTTTGTTTCGCCGGCTCATTTATTTCTCTGGGACGAACCGGTGAACTACATTGATATTATGTCAAGGGAGCAGATCGAAAAAACAATAATGGAAATTAAGCCCAGTATGCTGTTTATAGAGCATGATAAATATCTCATAGACAAAATCGCCACGGATGTAGTTAACTTGGATTCTATTTAAGCAGACTGGAATTAAGACCGGCGTCATCATTTATATCCGATTATTTATGAGGGCCATCACTATCGCATGAAGAGAGGGCGGACATGAAATTCGTTATTATTGGTGGGGACGCGGCTGGCATGTCGGCCGCCAGCAGGGCTAAACGAAACGACCCGGGTCTGGAAGTAATCGTTCTGGAGAAGACACAGGATGTGTCCTACAGTGCTTGCGGAATGCCATATAATATAGCCGATCCCCTGAGGGAGATGGACGACCTGGTGGTCAGAGAGGCCCAGGTCTTTCGCGAAAAACAAGGTATCGATTTAAGAACCGGACACCAGGTTCTCTCCATCGATCGTCCCGGTAAGAAGGTTTCAGGCCGAACGGATTCAGGAGAATCTTTTCAGGTCAATTACGATAAGCTCCTGATCGCTACCGGGGCTTCACCCATCATCCCTGATCTGCCAGGATTTAGTCTGCCCGGTGTACTTTGCTTGAAAAGCCTGGAACACGGGCGACGAATCAAGGCCCATATAAGAGACTATGGGGTAAGGGTGGCGGTCATAATTGGCATGGGGTACATCGCCATGGAAATGAGTGAGGCCCTGTGTGAATTGGGTATTCAAGTTCACATGGTAAAGCCTCGGCCGGGATTGCTGCCCTGGATGCATCGAGAGCTGGCCTCGACAGTGCAGGAAGAGTTGGAAAAAAATGGAGTGAACCTTTACCTCGGTCATGAGATCAAGGGAATTGAGCAAACAGCTCGCGGACTTAAGGTCGAGTCTGAAGGGGTGGGGTTTGAGTGCCAGATGGTTCTGACCGCGGTCGGTATTGAACCAAATAGCGAACTGGCCGCGAACGCGGAACTTGAACTTGGGCCCAGGCAGTCCATCTCAGTCGATAGGTCAGCCCGGACTTCCGATCCGGAAATTTACGCCGCCGGGGATTGCGCCGACGCTTTCCACGTGGTGACCGGTGAAAAGACATGGATTCCTCTGGCCCTGCGGGCAAACCGGGCCGGATACACCGCGGCCGATAATGTCACCCAAAAAAAAGCTGAATCGCCGGCTGTGGCCGGTACGGCCGTTTTTAAGGTGTTTGATTTGCAGGTGGCACGAACCGGTCTGAACCTTGAAGAAGCAAGCAGTTATGGATTCGACCCAGAGGAGATTGTGATAAAAGGACGGACCCGGGCCATAAGTCATCCTGGAGTGTCCACCATGGGCGTGAGAATGGTGGGCGACAAGAAATCCGGATTATTATTAGGGGTTCAAATCGTGGCCCAAGAAGGGGCCGCCCATCGAATTAACGCCCCGGCCGTGGCTCTTCACTCGAAAATGACGGTAGAAGAGTTCGGCCAGACGGATCTGGCCTACGCCCCGCCCTTCGGACCCGTCTGGGACCCCATGCTCATTGCGGCCAATCAGTTGCTCAACAAGTTATAACTAAATTAGCTTTCAAGTTTGCACCCGGATAAGGGTTGTGCTATCGTTAACCGCACTGGTTATTAATACGCGGAAGAGATTTCATTTTAATTATTATTATCCCCGGAGGTTAAGGCCAAAACTATACAAGCAATAAGTCAATAACCGAAAGAAATACGGGAGGACGCAATGAGTGCGGAAGAAAAAAGTTTAGAAAATGATGAAATGATCGTGAGGTGCACCTCTGCTCTTGACTGCGGTGGGCGCTGTCCGCTCAGAATGCATGTCAAAGACGGTGTAATAACAAAAATTGAAGGAGACGATTTCGAGGATCCGGAGAAACAGCTCAGGGCCTGTCTGCGAGGCCGGGCCTATCGCCACTGGATCTATCATCCGGATCGTCTCAAATACCCTATGAAACGTGTTGGCGAAAGGGGAGAAGGTAAAGTCGAAAGGATTTCATGGGACGAGGCCATGGATACTATTGTTAACCAATTGAACCGGGTCAAGGAAACCTACGGAAATCGAGCCATTTACTTCGGTGGTGGCGGCCACCTGGGCGCATTGCACACAATCGGTCCCCTAGCGCGAGCGCTTTCCATGTTCGGTGGGTATACCGCGGCTTACGGCAACATATCGTCTGAAGGCCCGGTCTATGCAGTTATGACCTCCTACGGGGACGTCATGGTGGGGAACAGCCGGTCAGATTTGGCGAACGCCAAGCTCATCATTATGTGGGGTTGGGACCCCGTCAGGATGATTTCCGGCACAGACTGTGTTCACAGCCTCATGAAGGCCAAAGAAGCCGGGACCAGGATAATCAGTATTGATCCAAGACTCACCCATTCAGGGGCAACCTACGCGGACGAATGGATACCGATAATTCCCGGCACTGATACGGCCATGATGGTGAGCATGGCCTATGTAATGATCAAAGAGAATCTTCAGAACCAGGCCTTTCTGGATAAGTACACGGTAGGGTTCGACAAATTCAAGGAATATGTAATGGGCATCGAGGACGGAGTTGAGAAGACCCCGGCCTGGGCCTCCGAGATCTGCGGGGTACCGGCTGAGACCATCGAGCGGCTTGCCCGGGAATATGCCACGACAGATCCGGCCTGCCTGATGGATTGCCAGGGACCCGCGCGATCCGCCATGGGAGAGCAGTACAACCGGTGCGCCATTACCCTGACCACCATGACGGGTAACATCGGGAAACCCGGCGGGAGCGCCTGCGGCGGGCTCATGGGTATCCCCTATGGACACATGTTCCGCTCAGCCGGAATTCCGGGTATGAGGAACCCGGCTGAGGCGGGCGGCCCCTCCATACGAGGGACCCTGGATCTCAATCTCCGACTGGTCCGCCGGATTCATGTAAACAAGGTATTTGACGCTTTTCTGGAAGGGACAAAGGGTGGATATCCGGCGGACATCAAGATGGCCTGGTTCGCCGGTGGCGGTATCATGACTCAGAGGGGCAATATCAACAAGGGTGACCGGGCCTTGAAGAGCCTGGAGTTTATAGTGTCGCAGGACCTGTTCCTGACGCCCACGGCCAGATACGCGGATATTGTGCTGCCGGTGATGAGTTTTGCGGAGAAAAACGATCTGACCCGTCCCTGGCCTTCCGGTCCGTATTTAACTTATGCGAACAAGGCCATCGAACGT
>JAZGHI010000168.1:0-5447 GCA_036480955.1 Candidatus Adiutricales bacterium | reverse complement strand
GGATTACGATAAAGGATTATTAGGGGCGGCACTCTGCTCGGAACTGATTTCCCGCGGCCGTAAGGCCGGGCTCCCGATTTTGATAGACCCCAAGGGCCGAGACTGGGAACGCTACCGGGGAGCCACTTGCATCACGCCAAATACGGCCGAACTCGGCTTGATTGCCGATGGAAGGATCAAAAACGAATCCGATCTGATCGAAAGGGCGGCTGAGGTTCGAGAAGCCTATAATCACGAATGGCTGCTGATCAGCCGGGGGGCAAAAGGCATGATCCTAGTCGGAGGGGATACGGACCCGCTCGTTATCCCCGCGCAGGCCAGGCAAGTCTATGATGTCTCCGGCGCCGGAGATACGGTTATAGCCGTGCTGGGGGCCAGTGTGGGAGCCGGGCTGGATTTCAAGGAAGCGGCACGCTTGGCTAACACCGCCGCGGGTGTCGTGGTGAGTAAATTGGGAACTCAGCCCATCGCCTGGAATGAACTACTGGCCGCCTGGCAGTATAATGGGGCGGGACCGGACATAAAAATATCAAGCCTGGGTGTTGCTGAAGTCCAGGTAGACGCCTGGCGCGGCGCAGGCGACCGCATCGTGTTCACTAATGGATGCTTTGATTTGCTGCACGCCGGACACGTCAAGCTTCTTTACGAGGCCGCGCGGGAAGGAGACAAGCTAGTGTTGGGTCTGAATTCCGACGCCTCCACCCGCAGGATTAAAGGCCCAGACCGGCCAGTAGTTAAGGGTAATGAAAGAGCCCTGGTTCTCGCGGCGCTGGATTGCGTGGATATGGTCGTTATTTTTGAGGAAGATACCCCCATTAGACTCATCGAAACATTAAAACCCGATGTTCTGGTAAAGGGGGCCGATTACCGAAAGGAAGAGGTAGTAGGCCGAGAATTGGTCGAGGGCCGGGGAGGCAAGGTTGTTCTTCTTGAACTGCTCGAGGGACTGAGTACGTCTCAATTAATAGAACGAATGAACCGGCCGCAATCTGAAGAATAAAGCGCCTTCTCTCCTATAATAAGACCTGGCTTTCTCAGCATGAAACTCAGGTTTTCGCATCAACTACCACATTCGGCTCCTCGGGAGACCCGCCCGACAGGACATCATAATAGTCGGTATACCCCTCGCCACCGCCGACGCAGATCAAAGCTGTCAGCTCGAGCCTTGTTTTAAACCAGATGGCAGGCCACGTACCTGTTTTCTGAAATGTTCCTGAGTTCAGGATACTCCCTCTGACACACCTCTTGACTAAATCGGCACCGGGGATGGAAATGGCATCCGGTGGGAGGATTCATGGGACTAGGGATGTCGCCGCTTAAGATGATCCTCTCCCTCTTTTCCTCCACTTCAGGATCCGGTATGGGCACGCAGGACAGCAGGGCCTGAGTGTAGGGATGGAGAGGTTTGGAGAAAAGATCCTCCCTTTCGGCTATCTCCACCAGTTTTCCCAGATACATAACCGCTATGCGTGAGGACACGTGATAGACGACCATTAAATCGTGAGATATGAAAAGATAGGTCAAAGCGAGCCGTTTTTTCAAATCCACGAGCAGATTGAGTATCTGGGCCTGTATTGATACGTCCAGAGCCGAGACAGATTCATCGCAGACTATGAATTGGGGATCTGAAGCCAGGGCACGCGCGATTCCGATTCTCTGTCTCTGCCCGCCGCTGAACTCGTGAGGGTAGCGTTTTTTGTGTTCCGGGCTCAGGCCCACCAGTTCCAGAAGCTCATCCACTCGGTCCGCTTTCCACTTTTTTTCTCCCAGGTTGAAATTATCCAACGGCTCCTTGACGATCTGATTTACGGTCATTCGGGGATTAAGAGAGCTGTAAGGGTCCTGAAAAACGATCTGCATGTATTGCCGGTACTCTCTGAGAGCGTTTTGTTTCAAATCAAAAAGATTCGTCCCTTTGTAAAATACCTGGCCGGCGTCTGACTCGTGAAGCCGCAGGATGGAAAGACCCAGGGTAGACTTGCCGCATCCGGATTCGCCTACCAGTCCCAGAACCTGGCCGCGTCTGATTTCGAAGGAAACGTCATCAACGGCTTTGGTAACCGGCGTAGTCACACCAGGCAAGTAGGACCCCTTGTCCTTGAAATATTTTTTCAGGCCGACGGCCTTTATCAATATCTCTTCGGACATCACAGATCCTGCCTTCTATCAAAACGAGGATTGAAACAGCGCACAAAATGGCCCGGCTCGGTCTCGACAAATTCCGGGACCTGGTTCAGGCATTCCTCCATGGCGTACTGGCAGCGCGAGTGAAAAGCACACGCTTTCTCTAATCCGATCAGAGAAGGGGGCGATCCCTTAATATTTGCCAGGTAACCGTCCCGGACCTTACCCATCCGGGGGATTGCGCCCATCAAACCGATGGTATATGGGTGCCACGGACGGCTGAATATGGTTTTCGTAGATGCCGTTTCTACGATCTTACCCGCGTACACGACCATGACCCGCTGAGTATACCCAGCCACCACACCCAGGTCGTGTGTTATGAGCAGCACGGCCGTGCCAAGTTTCCGGTTCATTTCCTTGATCAGTTCGAGTATCTGGGCCTGGATGGTTACGTCCAGGGCCGTGGTAGGCTCGTCGGCTATGAGGATCTCCGGCTGGCAGCTTAAAGCCATGGCGATCATGACCCTCTGTCTCATACCGCCGCTTAACTGAAATATATACTGCCGAGCCCTTTTTTCCGCCCCGGGGATACCCACCATCTCCAACAGCTCCACACTCCTTGACCTGGCCTCTGCCCTGGATAGATCCTGATGGAGAATCATGGTCTCTGAAATCTGCCGGCCGATGGTCAAAACCGGATTGAGCGAAATCATGGGGTCTTGAAAGATCATGGAAATATGCCCACCCCTGATCTTCCGTATCTCACTGTTACTGACGGATAAAAGGTCAGTGCCCTTAAACTCTATACGGCCCGATAAATTGGCCGGAGGGGTTTTTAACAATCGTAGGATGGAATGGGCGCAGACACTCTTGCCGCACCCGCTTTCACCTACCATGCCCACGATCTCACACTGGTCAATGGTAAAAGAGACTCCGTCCACCGCTTTTAACCAGCCTTCTCTTAGACTGAAATACGTTTTTAAGTTGTCCACGGTTAAAATCGGCGTGGCCTGTTGCTCAACTGTCATTGCTCCGTTTCCTTAAAGACCCGCTGCTGGGTGGGATCAAGGGCGTCACGAATACCGTCCCCTACAAAATTGAATCCCAAAACAGTGACGAAGATGGCCACTCCGGGACTGATGGCCATGGACGGAGCCATCTGCATGTAGCCGTAACCGTCGCGAAGCATGGAACCCCAACTCGGGGCCGGTGGAGTGAGTCCAACACCTAAAAAACTCAACCCGGCCTCCACCAGGATGGCATAGGCCAATCCCAGTGATACCTGGATAATGATGGGCGCGGCTATATTGGGCAGGATATGTCTCAAAATTATCTTCACATCCCTGGTTCCAATAGCCCGGGCCCCCAGTACATACTCCATCTCACGGACGGAAAGAACCACACCCCTGACCAGGCGGCCGAAGAACGGCGTAAAGACAATGCCGATGGCGATCATGATACTCAAGTAACCCGGACCCAGGGCCGCGGAAATGGCGATGGCCAGAACCAATGGTGGAAAGGCCAGCATGGCGTCCATGAGGCTGGCGATCAGCCTGTCTAGAACCCCTCTCCAGTATCCGGCCAAAAGTCCTATAGTCACACCCATTACCATGGCCATCCCGACCGAGATTATCCCGATAAACAGAGAGTTCCTGGCTCCGTAAGCCACCCGGGCCAGGATATCGCGGCCTAGTTCGTCGGTTCCCAACAGGTGCCGGGAGTCGGGCGCGTTCAGAACTATGGACAAGTCCTGTTCCGTTGGACCGAAACGTACGAACATGGGTCCGAAAATTGCGAATAGAATTATCAGGAAGACTATGCCCAGACCTACTTTGGCCAGTATGCCCTGCTCCAGGTAACGCCTTATTATGCCCAGAGTCTCGTTCATCGGCCCAGTCTGATCCTGGGATCGAGGAAGGAGTACAGTATATCCACGATAAAGTTGGCCGTAAGCACGAACACAGCCATAAATAGGACAATGCCTTGGACCATGGGGAAGTCCCGGGCAAAGATAGCGTCCACGATCAAACGGCCCAGACCGGGGATAGCGAAAATTGTCTCTACCACCAGCGCCCCACCGAAGAGCATCGCTATCTGGAGACCGAGCATGGTTACTACCGGAATGAGAGCGTTTTTAAGAGCATGCCCCCTGATGATCCCGATCTCCTTTAATCCTTTGGATCTGGCCGTGGTAATGTATTCCTTGTTCATGACATCGAGCATGCTGGAGCGGATAAACCGTGTGTTGGTGGCGGCCATGGATGCACCCAGCGTAATGGCCGGAAGTACCATATGCCTGAGGCTGTCCCATAAATCTTCCGCCGGGCTCACGTAACCCAAGATAGGCAGCCATTCGAGTTTGAAAGCGAAGAAGAATATTAAGAGTATGCCCAGCCAAAAACTGGGCATGGCAATGCCTGCCATGGCCAGGACGGTGGCCACGACGTCTATCGCTGTTTTAGGCCTGACTCCGGCAATGATTCCGGCCGGCAAACCAATAAGGATGGAGAAAACGACGGCCGAGACAGCCAGGTAGGCCGTAATTGGCAATCGGGCTAAAATCGTGTCCAGGATCTTAACGTTATTTTTGATGGAGCGCCCCAGGTCTCCCTTGACCGCCTTCCGCATCCAGGCAAAATACTGAATGGGCAGACTGCGGTCCAGGCCGAGTTCCTTCCTGAGCGCTTCCACCGCCTCCGGGCTGGCTTCTTCACCCAGCATGACGTAGGCCGGGTCCCCGGGGATAAGATGCATAAGGGTAAAGACCATGATGGTAACAAAAAAGATGACCGGTATCATCAGGGCCAATCGGGTTATTATATGCCGTATCATAAAAAAGCGCTTAAAAAGAGCGCCGCGGCCGCGAGGGCCGCAGCACTCTTACCGTAATTAAAGTTGGTTTATCCGGTTATTCAGATTTAACCCCGGTCAATCTCAGCTTACCGTCCAGGTAATTTTCATAACCCGTGACACCCTTCTTGGCCGCCACGGCCAAGGGAGTATTGAAAAAGATTAAGGTGACCATATCCTCAGCCAAAAGTTTTTGAAGGTCTGAATATATCTTTTTTCTTTCTTCGATGTTCGAGGTGCTTCGAGCTCTCTCGATCAAGGCATCCGCGACCGGATTGACGTAATTCTTGTTATTGTACGCCCCACTGGAATGCGCCAGGCTCTGATAAGTGGCGTCGGTAGAGGCCCGGCCGCTCCAGCCCAGGCTTAAGGCGTTGGTCTGTTTTTTCATGGCCTTTCCGATGGCCTGAGCCGGACCGAGCATTTCCAGCGTCAAATCAAACCCGGCCTCGGCCGCCTGCTCCTTTACGATT
>JAZGHI010000167.1:0-3993 GCA_036480955.1 Candidatus Adiutricales bacterium | reverse complement strand
TGGTGGCCGGGACTAAGTATAGGGGCGAGTTCGAGGACCGGCTCAAGGCGGTGCTCAAAGAGATCGAGAACGCGGCCGGTGAGATAGTGCTGTTCATAGATGAGATGCACACCCTGGTCGGAGCCGGGGCCGCTGAAGGAGCGGTGGACGCTTCGAATATGCTGAAACCCGCTCTGGCTCGTGGAGAACTCAGGTGTATCGGGGCCACGACTATTAATGAATACCGAAAGTATATCGAGAAAGATGCGGCCCTGGAAAGACGATTCGCTCCGGTTATGGTCGTCGAACCTTCTGTTGAAGAGACTATAAGCATTTTACGTGGACTTAAAGAGCGCTATGAGATTCATCACGGCATACGGATCAAAGACAGTGCGCTTGTGGCCGCGGCCACCTTATCCGGCCGCTATATTACCGACCGTTATTTACCGGACAAGGCCATTGATCTGATCGACGAAGCCTCGGCTCACCTCAGAATCGAGATCGAGAGTCTGCCTACTGAGGTGGACGAGATCGAACGCAGAATAATCCAGCTTCAGATCGAGCGTGAGGCGCTTAAGAAGGAAAAAGATAAAGCCTCCAAGGAACGTCTGGATAGAATTGAACAGGAGCTGGCTGAATTAAAGGAAGAGGCGGTCGGGCTGAAGTCTCAATGGCAGGCGGAGAAAGAGGCCATCTCCCGGCAATCCGCCATAAAAGAACAACTGGAACAGGCCCGGCTGGAGGCTGAGGCCGCCCAGCGGAAAGGTGACCTGGCTAAATCAGCGGAAATAACGTACGGTCGGATTCCGGAACTGGAAGCGGAATTAGCGGAGGCTGACCAGCGGTTGAACGAAACACAAGGTGAAAGCCCGATGTTGAAGGAAGAAGCCGATGCCGACGACGTGGCTGAAATAGTGGCCAATTGGACGAACATCCCGGTCTCCAGATTGATGGAAGGTGAAAGGGAAAAACTGCTTCACATGGAAGACCGTCTGGGACTCAGGGTTGTCGGCCAGGATGAGGCCATTCGGGTCGTTTCGAAGGCTGTGCGCCGCGCCAGGGCCGGGATCCAGGACCCGAACCGACCCATTGGATCGTTTATATTCATGGGGCCCACCGGCGTGGGCAAGACCGAGCTGGCACGCGCTTTGGCGGAGTTCATGTTCGATGACGAGCAGGCCATGATTCGGGTGGACATGTCCGAATATATGGAGAAGCATTCTGTGGCCCGGCTGATCGGAGCTCCGCCCGGATACGTGGGATATGAGGAAGGCGGGCACCTGACCGAGGCCGTCCGCCGCAGACCCTACTCGGTTTTACTTTTTGATGAGATCGAGAAGGCCCACGCAGACGTCTTCCATGTCCTGCTGCAGGTCCTGGATGACGGACGTATGACTGACGGCCAGGGGCGGACCGTTGATTTCAAGAACACGGTGATCCTCATGACCTCGAACATAGGTTCCCAGTGGATCACCGATCTGGGGGGCAAGGATCACCGGGAACTGGAAAGACGGGTCATGGAGGCCTTGAGAGCGCACTTCCGGCCTGAATTTTTAAACCGTGTGGATGATTTTATTATCTTCCACGCCTTGGACATCGAGCAGGTAAAGGAGATCGTGAACATCCAGGTTGATCTTTTAAACAGGAATCTGGCTGATCACAAGATTGTCCTCTCATTGGAAAACGGGGCGCGTGAATTTCTAGCCTCGGAGGGATTCGATCCGGTTTACGGAGCCCGACCCTTAAAAAGGGCCATTCAACGAAACATTCAGGACGCCTTAGCTACAGGCCTGCTCGAGGGTAAGTTCAAAGAAGGTGACCGGGTGGTGGTCAAGACCGGCGGGCAGGGATTGGTGCTTAACCGAACGACTCCGGATTAACCAAACCTGGATCGAGACCTCTGAAAAACTTCGTCCTTTGGCCCAACTCCTTGTCGCGCTCGAATTTTGAGCTACCACTTCGGCTTCGCCTGCAGTGGCTTTAGTCCTCGAAATACTACAAGTATTACTGCGGCTTAAATTTTCGTGCTCCCGCCGAAAAGCGATTTGACCTCAAATTACTCGTTTTGCAGAGGTCTCGGATGCTCATAACAGCCCTTTTCTCCTTGTTTCGGGTGAAAACGGGCCTATAATTAAGGATGGATGCAAGTAAGCGTAATGACACTTAACAGGTAATATTTATCATGTATAATCAGTTTAAAACCGCAATTCTTCTCGGTGGCCTGACCGCGTTGATCGTTTTTTTTGGCGTGGGCGGCGATGATGATGACGGTGGGAATATCGTGGTGGTCCTGGTCATGGCCATTATTGCGCCCATGGCGGCCAATCCTTCCACCGCCCACATGTTTATCGTCAATCCCCTTTCGGGCCAGCGGATGGCCCGCCTTTTTTCCACCCACCCGCCCTTAGAAGAGCGGATTACCCGGTTGAGGGAGATGAGGTAACGATGGAAATTCGCCGGCAAATAAGGCCGATGGCCCTCATCTTAGTCATGATTTTCGCGCTTTGCGGTCTCGATTCCTCCCAGGCGGCCGAATTTTCGAGGGAAACACCGGTGGTTAAGGCGGTGCGCCGGTCCGGCCCGGCTGTAGTCAATATAAGCGCTAAACAAACCACCAGCCGGCGAGGCAGCCCATTCTTCGATTCAGACAGAAACGACCTGTTCAGCCAGTTTTTCCGGGACTTTTTCGATCTGCCGGAACGCCGGGAAGGGATGTGGGTGGCTATCGGCTCGGGAGTGATAATTGACGGCCAGCGTGGTTATATCCTTACAAACGCGCATGTGGTGGAAAATGTTCCGGAGATTAAGGTTATTCTGGGTGATGAGCGAGAATTCCTGGCCAAAGTCGTCGGCTCGGATCCTGACTCAGACCTGGCCGTCCTGCAGATCGAGACCAAAGACGTGTTGCCATCCCTGAAAATGGGAGATTCATCGAACCTGATGATCGGTGAGACGGTCATCGCTATCGGTAATCCGTTCGGTCTGGCTCAAACCGTTACCACCGGTGTAATCAGCGCGATCAACCGTCAAGTCAGGACCGAGAACCGCGTTTATCGCGATTTTATTCAGACCGACGCATCTATAAATCCGGGAAATTCCGGCGGACCGCTTTTAAACATTAACGGTGAATTGATTGGGATCAATACGGCGGTCTACAACCAGGCTAACGGTATCGGATTTGCCATCCCCATTACGAAAGCCGAAAGGATAATCAAGAGGCTCATAGCCCAGGGCGAGATACTCCCGGTCTGGCTGGGATTCACCCTTCAGGACCTGACCCCGCGCCTGGCGCGGTATTTCAAGACACCGAAACGGGACGGGGCACTGATCACCAAGATCGAACCCGGCAGCCCTGCGGCGAAATCCGGGATGAAACAGGGTGATGTTATCATCGGTCTGGGCCGACAGAACGTCAGGTCAGTGGATGATTACGAAGACCTTCTCAGAACTTACACCGCTCAGGAGAAGGTTGGACTGACTGTATTCCGCCAAGGAAAAGCTCGGAAATATAATCTGGTCGTACAGACTTTTTCACTGGAAAAGGCCATGGAAATCAGCCGGGACCGATATGGATTGGGTGTGGAAAAGCGGAAACGTGACCGCGGTGTCCTGGTAGAAAGGGTAAATCCGGATTCTCCGGCGGCCAGAATAAGGCTCAGACCTGGAGACATTATCCATCAAATAAATGAAGCACGGATTAAAACCGTAGAAGATTATCTTAAAGCCATCGCCAGATACCGGCTGAGATACTCGCTCAGCCTCGTGGTCCAGCGGGGCCGCTACGCCTACAATGTCACCTTAACCCCTTAAGCACCCAGACGGCCCAGCCCAGATTTTCCCGTTCCCAATCATGTTCCTTTTTCCTCTCATTTAAAAACAGGTGCAGAGCCGTGTTATCGGGATTATCTTCCTTCAGCTTTTGACCGATCTTTTCACCCGGTTCAATGTAGGCCTTCCAGCCTTCTTTACCATCGTCAATAATTTCGACAATTTCTCCGGCTGTTTCTATTATTC
>JAZGHI010000166.1:0-6106 GCA_036480955.1 Candidatus Adiutricales bacterium | reverse complement strand
TGACATTCCTGGACCGTGGCCTTAAATCCCGGCAGGTATATTTCCCTAAAAACCCTTTCCCCGATCTGGGAGCTGATGGTGAATCTTTCGAACTCCGAATTGTTACAGGCAAAGTGTTTAACCGAGGTGCCCACGCCCTGGCTCTGCACGCCGCCAACATAGGCCACCGCGATTCTGGATACAAGATAAGGGTCTTCTGAAAAGCTTTCAAAATTTCTTCCGGCCAGCGGAGAACGCTGTATGTTGATACACGGTCCGAGGAGGATGTCGCAACCCTTGGATTTGGTTTCTTCGCCCAAGGCCTGACCGAGCCTGTGAATGAGGTCGGGGTTCCAACTGGCTCCCATAGAGACACCGGTTGGGTAGCAGGTGGCGGGCAGCCGGTGCAACGGGTCGTCATCATCTATGGTTCGGTTTCCGTGGGGGCCGTCAGTCATCTTGATGGCCGGGATGCCAAGACGTTCTATGGCCACGGTATGCCACATGTCAGCGCCGGCTAACATGGATATTTTTTCTTCAAGGGTCATTTTTTCGATCAAGTCTTTAATGCGTGTATCCAAGATTTCCTCCCAAATCGTAAATTATCTTATGGATAATTGGCTGAACGCCTTTTAAAATTGAAGCATTCGAATGAGGCATTGTACCGATAAAAAGCTCAATTCGAATAGGCCACTCTACTAAAAGCTCATTTAAAATGCAAATCTTCAGGGGGATATGAATGAGGCATCTGGAAAGGAGAATGTCCAGGCAGTTGTTAAAAGGGAGGAAAGCGATTAATAACCTTTATCACCATACTTCTGGCGGATCTTTTCTACAATTCCGTCCCGCCGCAAATACGACCGGGGATCGGTATCCGGATCCACGCAAATCTTTTCCAAGTGCCTTCTTTGAAAATCGATGGCTGTTTGGTAAAGGTCCTTATTGAATCCCCACCTCGAAGCGAAATGGGCGGCCATATATTTTTTGACGTCGTCCAGGGCCGTCTCAAGACGCTGGTCAACGAAATCGTAAAATTCAACAGTCTTTTGCAAGAGGTCAACCTCTCCCGTATAATTTCCGGCATCTCCTTCCTTGAACTCGTAGTAAAGATATAGGAGCTTCTCCAGGTAGATTCGGTCAGCCATCTGAGCCAAGAGGTCGGTGGTTCCCAGAATTTTACTGAGAAGCTCAACCTCCGGCGAGGGAAAAGAAACAGACGGAACGATTACGGCGAGATCGGTGCAAAGGATCATGGTTCCGGCTTCCACTATTTCTTCATCTGACAGACCAAACTCCGCACCATACCTTTGAAGAAAGGCGATACTCAGCCGGACATGTGTCGTGGTGTATTTCGCTCCGGTACCTTCACGGTCGTCTTTTTTTTGAATATATCCAGTGTCATGGAAAAGGGTGGCGATTAATAATGTGACTATTTGGCGCTCGGAAAGACTTGCGCCGGAAGTAACTGCGCCGTGCATCAGACGGGTCGCAGCCAGAAAAGTGTCTGTTATGTGTTTTAAATTGTGATAATCAGTGTTGCATGCCTGATATCCGGGCCAGTTGCCGTTGTATAAGTCTACGGTCTTTTCAAGGACTGATGATACCGGGTCCGTATCAAATTCAGCCGAAATTGATTTTAGAATTTCTATAACTTCTTCCAGGACCGACTCGGGCCGATCCATGCGGACTAACTCAGCAAGCTGCCTGGGTTTCGTCATTTTAAAATACTCAGATCCCGATCCGTGTTGTGTGGGAGGTCTGCTTTTATCAGACATATTCTCTTAGCTCGGTTGAAGTCAGATGGTATATAACGGGCCAGGTACGTCATTTGTCTAATCAACGGATATTATCTTGTTAAAGGGGGCAATTACCTCCTGGACAATGGAATATGGATCCTTCTCCTGGTCCAGGACCTGTTTGACTGCCTTGTCCAGCTCCCCGCGTTCGTTCCAAAACCGTTTCAACAGGGTTATGATTTCCTTTTCCGCTAGTCCGATTAATTCCTCTTTTACCCGCTCTTCCCGCCATCTCGATTTTTTGTCTACGGTTTCTAAAAGGCCCAGGGTTTGATCCACCAATTCGGCTACCCCTTCACCTTTGATCCCCACTGTTTTTATCACCGGCGGGCGCTTTGAATCCGGGTTAGTGTCCAGATCGAGCATGGTTACAATGTCCGTGACCACCTGATCAGCGCCAGGGAGGTCCGCTTTATTGACCACGAACAGGTCGGCTATCTCCATAATACCCGCCTTGATGGCCTGAATACCATCTCCCTGACCGGGAACGCACACCACCAGAACCAGGTCCGCGGTTTTAACAACCTCAACCTCATCCTGTCCGGCGCCCACCGTCTCGATGATTATGATATCTTTACCAAAGGAGTCTAGTATTTTGGCCACGTCCCGGGCCGATTGATTCAATCCTCCCAAGACGCCGCGTGTAGCCATGGAACGCACAAAAACTCCCTCCAGGCCGCTGATGTCCATCATCCGGGCCCGGTCACCAAGAATAGCGCCGCCTGAAAATGGGCTGGATGGATCGACGGCTATAATACCTACGCTGTTACCGCGAACCCTCAATTCCTTTGTGATCCGGTTGGTCAGAGTACTCTTTCCAACTCCCGGTGAACCTGTAATCCCTATAAGGCGAGCTTGCCCGGTGTCGGGGAAAATCTGCTTCATGGCCTCCATCCACCCGGATTCCCGGTTTTCCACACGGGTGATCAGCCGGGTCAGGGCCCTCACGTTCCCCGCCTTCATCTCGTCAATCAGTTCTTGCCAATAATCGTTCATACCTTGATGTTTACTTCTCCTGAGAAAATCATGGTTTATGTTCGGAAACTTCAGGAACGGCTGGACGTCTCATGCAGGAAATATATCCCACCAAGGTGCATCTTTTCAAGACAGAATCGTCTTCGTCGCGGCCTGGAATTATAAATCAGGCCCAGGTATATCTATTTCCCCCTATGATTTGTTCTTCCTCTAATTCGGTGATCTGCTTTTCAGGCAGATTCAGAATCTCTCGAAAAACATAATCATTATGCTCACCTAGCCGGCATGGGGGCAATTTAACCTTCGGAGGTGTTCGGGACATTTTCCATAAAAAACCCGGATATCTATAGGCGCCGCAATCCTCTTGAGCGATTGTCTCAAAAAATCCCCTGGCGTTCAACTGCGGGTCGTTATATGTATCCTTCTCGGTATATGCCGGCCCGGCGGGAACACCCTCACCCTGCAAGAGATGAAACAGTTCAAAATTATCGTGATTAACCGTGAATTCTTCAACGAGACGGTCGAATTCGTCATGATTTTCATATCGGCGGGCGTGGTCGGAGAATTCATCCCGCCTCGTCCACTCCGGGTTTCTCATAGCCCGGCATAATCCTTGCCATTCTTTTTCGTCGGTTATAGTGATATTGATCCAGCGGTCTTCACCTCGGCACCGATAACAGCCCTGCACAGCCGTAGGATGCCTGTTGCCCATGGTTCTCTGGTTTCGCCCGTTCCAGGCGTAGTCCATATATATCTCCCCGAGTTGGGGCATCATGCTTTCGATTTGGGCAAAGTCTACGGCCACCCCCTTTCCGGTTTTCTTCCTCCGCTGAAGGCCTAAAATCGCGGCTAAAGCGGCCCCGGTCCCACCGGTGGAGTCCATGTGGAATACGGGATTATTACTGATGGGGTGGGAATCATCGTCATAGCCGCGTACCCAGCCGTGTCCAGTCAGCGCCTCGGCGTTATCTCCCCAACCCACGTAATCACTGTAAGGGCCGGTCCGGCCGTAACTGGGCATGTTGATGCAGACAAGGCGGGGATTTACTTTCATCAGCACTGCCGGGCCCAGTTCCAGGTGGTCCATGGCCTTGGCGCTGTTGTTTTCGATAAAGACGTCTGATTTCCCGATAAGTTTTTTGAATATCTCTTTGCCTTTTACGTCGGCCAGATTGATACAGCAACTGCGCTTGTTCCAGGCCACCCGGTTAAAAAGCGCATGCCTGTTCCAAGGCGCCTCCCCGACCTCACCATCCGGGTAAGGCATCTTGGTTCGGGCTTCCAGCATCTCTTTAGTAGGCCACATGGAAAACGCCCGAGCCATGTCCGGTTGATGGTGGATCGAATCCACCCTGATCACTTCGGCCCCCAGTGCGGCCAGCAACCAGGTACCGAATGGTCCGGAAAAGACGACCGTCATGTCGATTACGCGAATACCATCGAGCGGTAGTTTAGACATGCCTTAAATCTCCGATCTGAGACCTCTGCAAAACGAGTAATTTGAGGTCAAATCGAGGAGCACGAAAATTTAAGCCGCAGGAATACTTGTAATATTTCGAGGACTTAAATTCGAGCGCGACAAAAAATTGGGCCAAAGGACGAAGTTTTGCAGAGGTCTCCATCTAGATAACGCCATTTGTATGAAGATTCTCAACTTCATCCGGTCTGTAACCTATTCGGGCGTAGATTTCCTGGTTGTGCTGTCCCAGGGTAGGGGCGGTCCTTCTTATTTTCCATGAATCTTCGCCGATTTTTACCGGCGCTCCGGGATATGTCTGCTTTCCGGTTACAGGATGCTCAGCCTCGACCCAAAAACCGTGTTCTTGAAAATGCGGGTCGTTAACCGCGTCCTCGGGAGTGTTTATGGCCGTGGCAAACCATTTAACGGCCTGGCCCTCCTCCATCACCTGTCGTTTGGTCCGCTCGGCCAGCCAGTCGTACCAAAGAACATCTATTTCGCCTTTGATATCCAGATCCATAATGTCTTCCGGGAAGCGGATTTTGTCTACTTCCGGATTTTTCATCAATTCCACGAACCTGGGCCAGTGCGGCAATATAGGCAGGGAGGCTATGAAACCGTCCTGGCAGGGGAAAGTCCCGGCCGGCATGATATGTTTGACTGCGAGTTCCGCCGCGTCCCGTCTGTAAGTATAAATTCCCTGTTCCGAGTAGGCCCACGAGAGCATATCGACTGTCTTGCGGTCAACGTCTCCGGCGATTGTTTCCATCAGGGAAATATCAAGGTACTGGCCGATATTCTGTTCCTCAGCCGCCCAGTGGGCTCCCATGGTAGCCAGAGCGGCAATGAATCCACCCTGGTAAAGGCAAATGTTGCCTCCCATCTTTATGGGGAACCGGTCCGGTTGTCCGGAATTGTACATGGAATGAAAACCATTCAGAACCAACTCCGATAATTTATAGTCCCGGTACGGACCCGTCTGGCCGAAGTTTGATATAGAGGTCATGATCAGTTTCGGATTTATTTTTTCAACGCTTTCGTAGCCAAGCCCCAGGTTTTCCATGGTTCCGGGGCTGAAATTCTCGACCAGGATATCCGCGTTTTTAATCAATTCCTTCAGTATTTCCATTCCCTGGCCGGTTTTCAGATTTAAAGTAATACCTAGCTTATTCAGGTTAAGGTGCGAGAATAAAAGGCTTTTATCCGGATGAGGATCATCATTTAAAAATGGCTTCATCATTCGAGCCGGGTCGCCTTCACCGGGCCTCTCCACTTTAATTACTTCCGCTCCATAGTCAGCGAATATCTTGGTGCAGTAGGCGCCGGCAATATACCAGGTTAAGTCTAATACTTTGATATCCGATAAAATCTGCTCGCCCATGATCCGCCTCTCTGAGTTAATTCTCGAAAGTACTGCAATGCTAAGCAGCCACTACACTGGTGACCCAACCCGTATTACCTAAACGACCGTTTTGAATCAAAGGCCAGTATGGTGTTAAAGGGGCTGTAACTCTGGTGATGTAGAAAGTGTAGAACTTTTTTGGATACTGCCAAAATATCAATTCAAATGCAAC
The DNA here is from genome assembly GCA_036480955.1 of Candidatus Adiutricales bacterium. Taxonomy (GTDB): domain Bacteria; phylum Desulfobacterota; class Desulfarculia; order Adiutricales; family JAFDHD01; genus JAZGHI01. Next base: position 323 of record JAZGHI010000166.1, on the reverse strand, counting down.
GTTTTTGTAGATTGAGACCTCTGTAAAACTTCGTCCTTTGGCCCAACTCATCAAAGAAACCGAAGGTTTCTTTCTCAGGAATATTCATATGACCTTCGGCCATATGAATTAGTCGCGCTCGAATTTTGAGCTGCCACTTCGGCTTCGCCTGCAGTGGCTTTAGTCCTCGAAATATTCGGTAATCCCGATTTATCGGGATTACATGCGGTCTAAACAATTTTTCATGAAGTGAAAAAACGGTATCAATTTTTCATGAAGTGAAAAACCGTTATCAGTATTCCTGCGGCTTAAATTTTCGTGCTCCCGCCGAAAAGCGATTTGAC
>JAZGHI010000165.1:0-2160 GCA_036480955.1 Candidatus Adiutricales bacterium | reverse complement strand
ATGAGTATCTCATGGGTGAGGGTGGTCCTGAGGTTATCGATAGCGTCAAGGATCAGTTCCGAGCGGTCATAGATAGGTACGACCTGGACGCCGGGAGGTAAACCCGGCTCGATTTCCTTGATTTTGGCCTTGATCCTTTTAATGACTTCCAGGGCGTTCTGGCCCTGCCTCATGACCACGATCCCGGAAACAACCTCTCCGGTGCCGTCAAGATCGGTCACACCCCTTCGGATGTCGGGCCCCATTTCCACCTGGCCGACATCTTTAACACGGATTGAAATGCCATCATCGCTGGTCTTGAGGACAATGTTTTCAAAATCAGTGACCGATCGGGCGTACCCACGGCCGCGAACCATATACTCGGTTCCGCCGAATTCAATCAGACGGCCCCCTACCTCTTCGTTGCCCTCGCGCACCGCTTCAACTACACGGCTGATAGGAATATTGTGGGCCTGCAGCCGATTAGGGTCCAGGTTTACCTGGTACTGCTTTCGGAAACCGCCTACGGGCGCTATCTCGGCCACGCCGGGAACGGACTTGAGGTAGTAGCGCAGATACCAATCCTGGTAAGAACGGAGGTCCGCCAGGCTGTGCCGCCCGGTTCGATCCACCAGCACGTACTGGAAAATCCAGCCCAGGCCGGTGGCGTCCGGGCCCAGCTCAGTTTTTACTCCGGATGGCAGAGTGGGAAGAACACCGGACAGGTATTCCAGCGTGCGTGAACGTGCCCAGTATATATCGGTACCGTCTTCAAAAATGACATATACGTATGAGTATCCGAAATCGGATATGCCCCTGACGGTCTTCACCTTTGGAGCGCCCAGCATGGCCGCCACAATGGGATAGGTCACCTGATCTTCGATAATGTCCGGGCTTCTGTCCCAACGGGAATATACTATTACCTGGGTGTCGCTCAGATCCGGGAGGGCATCCAGGGGCACCTGCCGCATCGACCACCAGCCGGCCACACAGGCCGTGGCGATCAGAGCAAAGATGGCTATTCGGTTATTGATGGAAAAATCAATTACGCGGTTTATCATGCTGGCGTTCAGCGTGGTCGGGAACACCAGGTTGTCCCTTATTACCGGCTATTTTCGCAACAAAAAACTTTGCATTCTCTTCAAATCGCTTCTTACAGGATTCGGCGCAGAAATAGTATGTATTCCCCTGGTACGCGCTTTTTAGCCCGTCCGCTTCGGCCTGATTAACCTGGACCAGCATCCCGCACACGGCATCTCTCCAGGATCCGGTCATGGACAGCTTCTTGTTGAGAGCTGTAGTATGGGACGGCCTTCTTCCTTCGGCCGGTGTCGCGGTGTGAAGAGTATGCTCATGGTCAAATTGCGCTTTACATTGTTCGGAACAGAAGTAGTACGTCTTGCCCTCAAAATCGCTTGTTAAGCCTGCCTTTTTTGCTTTGCCGGGATAGGCGTCCATGCCGCAAATTATATCTTCTTCCGGTATTTCGTAAAATCCGGTCGCCGCCAGATTCATCCTGCTCTCGGAATCGAGGAGAAAGTTGCCCGAAACCGCGATCCGTTCCTCAGGCATGAGCCCTTTGAGGATCTCAACCCGTCCGCCGAAACGCCAGCCCGTCTCGACCGCCCGCGGTTCAAAATACCCGTTTCCCTTATCCACAAACACGGCCTTCCTCATACCTGAATCAAGAACAGCGCTAGCCGGCACGGTTAAAGCCTCGGGAAAATGGATGATGAACTCAACGTCCACGAACATATCCGGCCGAAGCGCTAATTGAGGATTATCCGCTTCCAAGCGTACTTTCAGGGTCCTGGTGACCGGATCGAAGCTAGGCGGGACCTCCGTTACTATGGCCTCGAAACCATGACCGTGCCGGGGAAGAAAAACCCTGGCCTTGTCACCGGGCCGGATATAATCCGCTTCCTGCTCAAAAATATCCGCCAGTATCCAAACACGGCTCAGGTCCGCGATTCGGAAAAGCTCGGCTCCCTGGTCAAACCTCTGTTGAGGGGAGACATTTCGGGCAAGCACCAGGCCATCCACGGGCGACCTTACCTCAATGTCCAGGGCGATTCTCCTGGCCCGAGCAATCTCTTGAATCTGATAATCGCCCACGCCCAGGCTGTAAAGCTCGAGTCTGGCTACTTCCAACTGGTCTCTGATAGTGTAAACGACTCCACC
>JAZGHI010000164.1:0-2705 GCA_036480955.1 Candidatus Adiutricales bacterium | reverse complement strand
CGGGTGTTATTACTTTGGTTGTTTCTCATTTTTTTAAGACACCTTACCTGACCGGAAAGAGCTTTAGGCGAGTGGATGCGGATCGTATAACCGGATTCGGATTGGCAACGCTCTTTCCGATTAATATAGGGAATTCCCACGGAATTACCTGGGCTTTCCCTAGATGACTTACTTCTAATATAGAAGTAAGCATCAGTCGAAACCATTAGAGGTAAGTACTAAAAATATCTTCCATAAATCTTAGAAGCCATAGGACTTAAGATTACCGAAAAACAATGCTTCAGATAACTATATGAAAATATAGGAAATTTTTTTGATTTTCCCTTTATTCCGCTTGGATAAAAATAAAAAGGAAAATACAAATTATTAAAAATTCGGCTTTTATCGATTTATTTCTTTATTCCCGGGGAAAGTCTCGGATATGGAATTTTGAGATAAATATTAGCATCTGACAAGATGAAAAACCGCTCGATCTAGCACGGTGCCAGTGAGCTTGTTTAGTTGTTCTCGCAGTCCTGATTTCGAGAAATTAAGTCTGCTAAAGGCCGGCCTCACGGCGCCTTTAGAAATCGGCGGGCTAAACAATATAAGATATTGGAATTAAAGGGAAAGATTGGGGTGAGTGAAGGGAATCGAACCCTCGGCCTCCAGGGCCACAACCTGGCGCTCTAACCTACTGAGCTACACCCACCACACGGAAAGTTCACCGGATGAAAAATCGGAAAACTCCTTCTCGGCTTACTTCCCACCCGATATATACACCAAAGCCATTTATGAAGCAACACGAATTTCCCGACTCTTCGGGCCTCATCTCTGATATATTCTTTAAAAATTTTTTGAAAAATATTTTCTGGCCTCTTTCTGAAAATAGAGGTAAAATGGGTACGGAAAAGCCCGCATTTTAGGGTACATGGCCTTACTTTCCGGCTCGGAAATAAAGGACATATTTTCAGTCCTTTCAGGAGATTAAGATGGAAATTCGCAAAAGGTGGCTGCCTTCAGGCTGGTATCCGGATTCAGCCGCGGCCTGCCGTCAGGATATTGAGGCGTTTCAAGCCGGCTTCAAAGAACTCGATCTGGGGGATGCCGAAGTTCACGGTGGAATCGTTCCCCATGCCGGGTGGTATTTCTCCGGTAAACTGGCCGGCATGGTATTTTATGCATCCTCTCGAGGAAATCCGCCGGAGACCGTCGCTGTTATCGGCGGACATCTTGGATCCGGAGCCGGCCTCCTTTATTTTGATCAGTACTGGGATACACCTTTGGGGAGGATTGAAATCGACCAAGACCTCTCCCGGGCCTTGAAGGACGCTGCCGGGCTGAGTATTGAAGGGCCTGATACGGGTGACAATACGGTAGAAATTCAATTACCCATGATAAAATATTTTTTCCCGGAAAGCAGGCTCCTAGCATTCAGAGCTCCCCACTCCAAGGCGGCCATCGACTTGGGCAGGGCCTTAACCGAACTGGCCCTGACTCAAGGCAAGACCATAAAAATTTTTGGCTCGACCGATTTGACCCATTATGGTCCAAATTATGGCTTTTCACCGCAAGGAAGAGGAGAGCAGGCCCTGGATTGGGTGCGTCAGGAAAATGATAAGGGCTTTATCGACGCTGTCCTTACCATGGATGAAACAGCCCTTCTGGATCACGCGGCCAGGAACCAGAGCGCCTGCAGCGCCGGGGCCGCAGCGGCGGCCGTGGCCGCTTGCCAGGCCCTGGGTTCGAACCGCGCCCATCTTCTGGATTACTACACCAGCGCTGATATCATGATAAATGATTCATTCGTAGGATATGCTGGCTTTATATTTTCTTGATTACTTATCAAGGAACATCATTTTTTAAAGGAGGCAGGAAAAATGGATTCTCTTTCAATAAGCTTATCCGGCCTTAAGGCCCAGACCACCCGTTTATCAGCCACGGCGAGCAATATTGCCAACAGCGCCACACCGAATTATAAGGCTCAACGCGTGGTGATGACTACCAATCCTTCGGGTGGCGTTTTAGCCGTGCTGTCCCGAGATCTTTCACCTGGCCAGCCAATACCGCAGACAGAGGGTCTGCCGCCTCAAGACCAGGAAACATCGAACGTCGATTTGGCCTCTGAATTAGTCAATCTAATGACGATCAGGCATGGTTTCCAGGCCAATCTACAGGCTCTAAAGACAATTCTCAGGACCAAGGGCAGTGTGCTTGACATTGTCAGCTAGAAACCGATTTGGATTTTCGATTCTATATGTAATTAAAATAACACAATATTTTAGATAGAAAATCTTTTTTTCCTCCCAATTGTTAAAAAAGGTTTTTCCTTTGACAATAACTATGTTATAAAGAAAATATTAACTCAGCGTCAAAATATTACCGCAATAATGCACTCTGGGCTGGTGCTCGCTCCATCAACTACTTCTGGCTGGAAAAGGGATATCGGAATCGATGCTTAGTACCCTGCTCGCACTTCAAAACCCTGAAGCTGTCAATATTGTCAAAACATCCCTAAAAAATATGGATTTGAGCCTTACCCATGTAAAAGATGGAACCCTAGCCATGTCCAAACTGGCTGAGAATCCCTACGGCCTGGTCCTGGTTGAGAAAGACCTTCCCAATATCGACGGGATGGCGCTTATTGAACATATTCAAGTCAAACACCCCGGTGCCAGAGTGGTAATTCTATCCGAAGATCCAACCGCCCGTTCAGTGGTTGAGGT
>JAZGHI010000163.1:0-2785 GCA_036480955.1 Candidatus Adiutricales bacterium | reverse complement strand
GGCCTCCTACGTTGTGATGGGATTTTATGGTTGATGACGGCCCCTTGAAGGAGACCGATTCAATAACGTCCGGGTAAAGGGTTCCCTGGGCCAGAAATTCGACCTTGCCCAGTTTTTTGGCCTCGGCCTCGAATATTTTGATGAATGCATGTCCGATGATCCTTCTTTTCTGCTCCGGGTCCTCGACTTTCGTTAATTTTCTCAAAAAATACTCGCCCGCGTCAACAAAACCGAGCTCCCTTTGGAAGTGTTTCTTAAAAACCTCCCGGACATATTCACCTTCGTTCTTTCGGAGCAGCCCGTTGTCCACCAGAATAGGAAAGAACCGGCTGCCGATGGCTTTGTGAAGGAGTGCGGCCACTACTGAAGAATCAACACCTCCCGATAAAGCGCAGATCACCTTCTGATCACCCCCAACCCTGGACCGGATATCATCTATGACCGATTTTATGAAGTTAGACATGGTCCAGGTTGGCTCAAGCCCGCAGATGTTTAAGAAATTATTTAGTATGTCCGTACCCTTTGCTGTGTGTGCCACCTCCGGGTGGAATTGCAGTCCTATGAAACGGCCGGTTGCATCTCTCATGGCCGCAACCGGCGAATTTTTACTGTGAGCAATGGCCCTGAAATTCCGGGGAAGGCTCTTTATTCGGTCGCCATGGCTCATCCAGACTTTCAGCGGTTCCGAATTCGCGTTCAACCCTGAAAAAATACCACGGGTCTCGTCCATAATTAAATCGGCGGGGCCGTACTCCCGCTCTTTAGAGGATTCGACCAGACCGCCCAGGATACGGGTCATAAGCTGCATACCGTAACAGATTCCTAGTATCGGAACGCCCAGTTCAAATATTTTATCCGATACCTGAGGAGCGTCCGGATCGTTCACTGAAGAAGGTCCGCCGGATAAAATTATCCCGCCCGGTTTCATGGTTTTTAGCTCATCGACAGGCAGAGTACACGGTTGGATTTCAGAGTAAACCTTCAACTCCCTGACCCTGCGGGCTATAAGCTGGGTGTACTGCGAGCCGAAGTCGAGGATTATTACTTTATTCTGATGTATATTCTGACTCATCTAAGGACAGCCTCCGAATAAGATTGAAAGTTAAAGGCCAGGGCGGATATGTATGAACGTTGGGAACCCCTGGATTAATACGTCTCCATCCGGTAATTCGGCGCTTCTTTGGTAATTATCACATCGTGAACGTGGCTTTCTTTCAAACCGGCCTGAGTAATTAGAGTGAAATTGGGTTTTTTCCGTAACTCCTCTATGGTGCCGCAACCGACGTACCCCATCCCGGCTTTCAGTCCACCCACCAATTGATATATTGTTTCGGAGAGCGGACCGCGGTAGGGGACTCTTCCCACTATACCTTCTGGTACGAGTTTGGCTTCAGATAAGGCCTCATCCTGGAAATAACGGTCTCGAGATCCTTCACGCATGGCCTCGATAGACCCCATGGCCCGGTATACTTTATAGGTCCGGCCCTGAAACAGGATCATCTCTCCCGGGCTCTCGTCCGTCCCGGCAAACAGGCCGCCGATCATGACCGTGTGAGCCCCACCGGCGATGGCCTTGGCGATATCGCCCGAGAATTTTATACCACCATCGGCCAGAATGGGAACACCTTTTTTTTCGGCCGCTGCGGCGCATTCAATAATGGCTGTCATCTGGGGTACACCAACCCCGGCTACTACCCGGGTAGTGCAAATTGAACCAGGACCCACGCCTACTTTTACACAGTCAGCACCCATTTTGATCAAGGCGTCAGTCCCCTCGGGTGTGGCCACGTTTCCGGCTATCAACGGGATGTCCTTGAAATGAGACTTAATGGCTTCAACGGCCTCAAGCACTCCGGCCGCGTGGCCGTGGGCGGAATCAATGACCAGGATATCCACCTGCGCATCGATTAATTTTTCCGCTCTCTCTAGGTATCCCGGCGCTGTACCGAGAGCCGCGCCGACACGGAGCCTCCCAAGTTCGTCTTTCGAGGCAGTGGGGTATTGTTTTACTTTATCAATATCTTTAACGGTGATAAGTCCTTTAAGCGTACCCTTTTCATCAACGACGAGAAGTTTTTCGATCCGGTGTTCCTGTAGGAGCACTTTGGACTCTTCAAGGCTGATCGCTTCCGGCACGGTGATCAGATTTTTACTGGTCATGACTTCTGATACCGGCTTTTCGAAATTCGTTTCAAATCGAAGGTCACGATTGGTGGCAATCCCCACAAGTGCGTCTCCCTTGACCACCGGTACGCCGGATATATGGAATTTTTCCATAACGGCTAGGACTTCGCCAACCTTCCGCTCCGGTTCGACCGTTACAGGCTCCACGATCATCCCGCTTTCCGACTTCTTGACCTTTTCCACCTCGATAACCTGCCGATCGATGTTCATATTGCGGTGCAGGATGCCCAGGCCGCCCTGGCGGGCCATGGTGACGGCCGTTTCCGCCTGGGTAACAGTGTCCATGGCCGCGCTCACTAAAGGGATCTGCAAATTGATCCCTGGTACGAGAACAGTGGATGTATCCACCTCGGCCGGCAGTACCTGTGAATGAGCCGGCTTGAGTAATAGATCGTCGAACGTCAAGCCTTCGGTCGAGATTCGATCTTTAGTCATGAGACCCTCCTCTTTTGAGCGGCCGCGAGCCAAAGACCTTCGAGCAGGCCCGCGTCGCTGGCAATTATTTGATTTATCTTTAAAAAATTCATTATTTCCAGTACGACCAGGGTGCCGGCTAATATTACGTCCGCCCTTTTTTCCGACAAGCCGGGCAACTCGGCCC
>JAZGHI010000162.1:0-8158 GCA_036480955.1 Candidatus Adiutricales bacterium | reverse complement strand
CCAGCAAAATCGGGTTGGCGGGCCAGGGTGACTTTCGATTTATAGCCGTTAAATGGTGAGGTCCGACATGGAACTGATACGCTTGGATGACTGCCGTTGGGAGATACCTCAGACCGGTGGAATGCGGGTGCCGGCCCTGATTTTCGCCGACGATGGCTTGATGTCCGCCATTAAAAACGACCAGAGCTTGAAGCAGTTGGCCAACGTGGCCCACCTGCCCGGTATTCTGGGACGGTCGCTGGCCATGCCGGACATGCACCTGGGTTATGGTTTTCCAATCGGCGGTGTGGCCGCGTTTGACATGGAAGAAGGAGTGGTATCACCGGGCGGGGTTGGCTACGATATAAACTGCGGTGTCCGGGCAATGACCACGGACCTGGAAATCAACGAAATAAGACCCTATTTAAAGGCGGTTGTGGAAGGTCTTTACAGGGAGATTCCCACCGGGGTCGGTTCAAAAGGCTTGCTCAAGCTCAGCCAGGGGGAATTGAAGAAAGTTCTGGCCCAAGGCTCGGCCTGGGCGGTGAAAAACGGCTTCGGCGGTCCGGCGGACCTTAACCACACAGAGGAAAACGGGGCCATGGCCGGGGCCGACCCGAGCCTTATCAGCTCTCACGCTTTGGAGAGAGGACATAACCAATTAGGAACATTGGGCTCCGGAAACCACTTTCTGGAAATTTCCCGGGTTGATAAAATTTTTGATAAAACATCAGCGGAAACCATGGGGCTGTTTTTGGGCCAGGTAACGGTCATGGTTCATACCGGCTCCCGCGGGCTGGGGCACCAGGTATGTACGGACTTTCTCAAGACCATGGTCCAGGCCGGTGCGAGCGCGGGTATCACGCTTCCGGACCGGCAATTGGCCTGCGCTCCGATCCGGTCCAAAGCCGGACAGCGGTATCTGGGGGCTATGGCCGCCGCCGCGAATTTTGCCTGGGCCAACAGGCAGGTTATTATGCACAAGGCCGAGGAGAGTATAATGAAGACCCTGGGTATAAGCCCTAGAGAATTAAAGATGCGCTTGATCTATGACGTGGCTCACAACATAGCGAAAATAGAACGGCACCTGGTGGATGGCCGGGAAAGGGAAGTGGTGGTGCACCGTAAAGGCGCCACGCGGTCTTTTCCGCCCGGCCACGCCGACGTCCCGGATGACTATAAAAGCATTGGCCAGCCGGTCCTCATTCCCGGCGATATGGGACGGGCTTCTTTTATCCTGGTTGGGGCCGCCGGGGCCATGGAGGAATCCTTCGGCTCTTCCTGCCACGGAGCGGGACGGCTCTTATCGCGCACGGCGGCCAGGAAAAAGGCCAAGGGCAGATCCATTGTCAATGAGTTGGCGTCAAAAGGGATCGAGATCCGTTTCACCGGCCGGAACACCCTGGCCGAAGAGATCCCCGACGCGTATAAAGACGTCGAGGCCGTGGTGGACGTGGTGCAGATGGCCGGCCTGGCTCTTAAGGTGGCCCGTCTGAGACCGATGGGTGTGATTAAAGGATAATATTAGGCGGACCGGCTGCGAGAGACCGGCCCGCTTTTTATCATGTTTTCCGTTTAGAAATTATATGAAATTCCCAGAGAGATGACCGGGTAGTACTTGAAGCTACGAAGAGTCTGGGAAACGTTATCTTCTTCTGTGGCCAGGTCGGCGTCCAACCCCGGGATATTGCTCGGATTAGTAGCGGTTAAGTTCACCTTGGGCGAACCCTGATACAGAAGGCCGAGATCGAAGGCAAAGGTCCACCGGCTGTCCTGCCGCACAGGATTTCCCCAGCCGATACCGATGTAAGGCGAGAGGGTGTTGAAATCGATGCCGGCCGTCAAGACTCCCAATTCAGCGCCGGTGTAGGAAATGGGACCGATTTGATATGTATCCGTACCGACTAATCGTGCTACACCTGAAATTCGATTGTTATTGAAATAAATACCACCGGTGACACGGAATCCGCTTTCTCCCGGGTGCCAGTCCGCCAGGGCGCCGACGGTCAATAGCTTCAGCTTGAAATTGTAGGCCACATCGCTGGCCGTGGTTGAATAATTATAGCTGAACCAGTTAATGCTTAGTCTTCCGTTGATCTGGGGAACAATGTTTTTGGTAATGCCGCCACCCAGACCCAGCGTACCGATTTTGCCTGTCACGGCCACATCCGCCGCGAGAGCAGATGATGATATCAGGACTCCAAACAGCACGACAAACCAGATGACCCCAACGAATTTTCCACCTCTCTTCATTTCTCTCCTCCTCGATTCAATGCCATAAATTATGTAAAAAAGCCTGCTACTCGTTCATTTTAACAACAATTTCTTGAAATTGTCAAAAAGAAAGATCAAAGAGAGCCGGAGGGGAGCAGCCGAATTCCTTCAATCGGAAGCTGCTTAGGAATTGCGGCCTGACTGGTGGGTACAAAACCGGTCCGGCCTGATCACAGGCGGCCCCTTCCGGTACTATGATTGAAAGGCCAACACCTCTTGCAGGGCCTCACACACTTGCCAGGTTTTTTCAAGGGTCATGTTCATTCCGGAAGGCAGATTTACCCCGTAAGGGCTGATCTCATAACTGGCCTTGTTCGTCTTTTCGGACCTTTCGGTCTTTTCGGAAATATTTTTTTCTAAGGACTCGGCTGACAGGCACCAGGTATCCGGTTCGATATCCGCGAAGACTGGTGTGGCTCCGACGTAAGATACGGGCGCGGAGGACGCGATCCAGGTGATATCCGGTAAAACAACCTCATCACCAGGCCCTATATCCAGTGCCGTGAGCGAGAGGTGGATAGCTGAGGTGCAGGAAGGCAACGGGACCGTATATTGAACGTCCAGATACTCGGCGAAGGCCTCGGCAAACCGTTTATGGTACATGTCGGCCTTTGAATACCAGGCGTTCCGGGCGGTGTCTTGTACGTACTCTGCTTCCCCGTCAGTTATCCACGGACCGGAAACAGGAATGTGTTCCATAATTAAGTTATCTTTAAAGCCCGTGATCGCGGAATGGTGCATTCCTTACAATGCTCCAGTTCCATGATTCCGCCGGGCGTTTCCATGGTTGATCGTATTCGATTGAAAACCTCGTTATTAAAGATGGCGATGGGATCACTCGTCGCAGCGTTGCCTAGGTCGTAAAAACCGTTTATATCGGCGCAGCAAAAGGCCACGTCGCCGTTGGACAGGATCACGATCCTGGTCATCAATTCATCACATGAAAAGCCGAGGGATACGTCGTGGTTTGGATCATACTCATTATAATTCTCAATAGTACCGGCGCAGTTGTGAATATCGAACACCAGGATATTGTCCCCGCAAGACTGGTCCAGCTCTTTGAGCCAGTACTCCTGAAAAGCTGGCCATTCAGCGATATTCTGCGTCTGCCGGATAAAGCGAATCACTGCGTGGGTCTTGCTTTTGACCTGGTTACGAATCGAGATAAATCGCTTCACATTGGCCACGATTTCATCAAAATTCGTGCCGGTCCGGATGGCCTCGTGGGTCTCTTTCTTAATCCCGTCAATACCCACGATGATTGAATCCAGCTCGGCGTCGATCAAGCGCCTTGACATCTCTTCATCGAGGTGGGTCGCGTTCGAGGCGAACCCGACTCCGCGAAAGCCCATTTCTTTGGCGATTTTCACTTTTTCAGGAATCCCTTTGTCCAGGAGCGGCTCCCCCCACCCCTGCATGCTGATAAACTCAATCTGGTCCTGGTAGGGGAGAAAACGGTTCAAAATCGCCCGGAAGGTTTGATTTTCCATTATCCGGGGAGTTCTCTTCCATTCCTTGTAGCTGCACATGGTGCACCTGGCGGAGCAAACGCCGTTTATGGTCTCGATCTGCACATGCTGAGGGATGAGAAGCTCGCTGGTTTCGCCGGCTAACGACGCCTCGTCCACCTGGTAGGGTCGGTCTATGGGATTATGCTTTGAAACACTCATTATTCTCTCCTTTTCAGGTCCTTGGTTATTAATTGATCAAGTATTTAATTTGCCCGTGCTTCCAACCCGATTACAGCCGGGCGGCGGGTCAGTCTCGAACGCACTTCAGGAAACCTCCCGGAGCACTGGTAAAGCCCAGCTTTTGTACAATTCCGATATCAGCCTCAAATCGGGAATTATCTCGAAGGAATTCCTGAACCGCTGTTTTGGGGTTATGGCCTATACCCCACGGTCGATCCGGAAAGCTTCCGAGCTTGATCGATTATCGCTTCATCAACAGACGATCCTTCAATCAGCGCAATTCGTTCGGGGATATTCCGGCCTTTTTTTTAGAACCGACCCCTTCTCCGAGGGTTCGAATGTTAAAATTTGAGTTTCTTGTTTCTTCCAGAATCTCAGAATAATAATTGCTATTCATGATTAAAATTTGGCCATTTGTAAATTCTTCCAATATTTCCGGTGATACTATCTTGTGGGCGGTTTTGGGGACATATTGATTTTGTTTTCTAGGATTGATATCAACAACAAAAGAAACGTGTTCAGTCAGTGGATCAACATAATTTAAAAATGCGGATCCTTTTGCCCCCGCACCCCAGACAATCAGATTATTACACCCGGCTATAAAGCTCTTATGTGCGTCCATAGATTTTTTGAAATCAATTCCATTAAGATCGATCGGAGTTGCGGTTCTTTCAGCCCTATCCCGTAAATTTTTTAATTCGGCCAACACATACATGTACTGGGTGTTAAACAGTAAGCCCAGTTCAGCCTCGTCGAACATACCGGTCAGGGCCTGGCCGGTAAAATAGTTGCAATGCTCGTAAAAAATATCCCAGAACGCTTTTTGCTTAACGATCCACTCAAAACACGGCACCTCGATAAAGATCAGACCGTGATGTTTGTTAGCCTCGGCAATATCGTGAAGAAATCGAAGGGGATTTTGTATGTGCTCCAGAGTGTGTCTGAGGATGATCAAATCCGCTTTTAGGCCAGAGTATTTGGACGAGAAATAATCCTTAATGATTCTTTGATCATCCCCCTCATAAGCAGGATCAAAACCGGTGGCCTGTATTCCATGATCCCATAATTTTTTTATAAATGTACCCTTACCGCAGCCGATTTCAATGACTTTGTTTTTGGCGATGCCCTTATCTTTCAATAGGTTTGCGAGGTCGTCCAGATAACGTTGAAAATACGGTGAGTGAGCCTGTTCATTCTGGTAGCTAGCGTCATACTTCATAATGTTTTCATCAAAGGATGAGTTGAAGATATAGTCACAACGTCCGCAGGCAAACAAAGAAACATTGGAAACAGCCGCTTTTTTAGCCGCTTCAACGTTGGGATAAACTTTGTTTTGGAATATAGGGATGTTCTGAACTTCAAACAGCGGAAGAAGATCATGACCGTCACACAGGGGACAACACATTGTGTTTTTCCGGCTGTAATCCGGGAGTCCGTGGAGCGTCTCCTCATCCTCATTCAATCTTGGACACACTTTAAGTACCCGCCAGGAGCGACCGTGATGAGGAGTTTATCGGTAATAGTCTTGTCAATGACGAATCGGTTGTTGTTATTAAGAAAATCAATGACGGCTGTTTCAGGATTGTCGCCTTTGCCCCATGGCCGGTCCGGGTAAAGATCGTCGGGTAAGTGCTCTATAATAGTATCAAAAACTATCAAGTAGCTTCCTTTGGTGACGAAAGGAGAATAGGCTTCCATTTCTTGATAAACATGATCAAAGGAGTGATTTGAATCCAGCGCGACAAGAATCCGGCCCATATCAGCGCAGTGTTTCCTGACCGATTCCAGGACAACAGGATCGGTCGAAGATCCTTCGATCATCTGAATTCTTCTATGCATGGGATGAGATTCTATGGCCTTTCGCTGATGCGGCCTTATATCAATATCAATACCTAGCACTTCCCCGTGGCCGATGAGTTCCAGTATGGACGCGTAAAAAATGAGTGATCCGCCGTGGGCAATGCCGGTTTCGATTACCAGGTCGGGCTTCACCTCCCACAAGATTTCCTGCATGGCTAAAAGATCTTGCGGATACTGGATTACAGGTCTCCCCATCCAGGAAAAATTGTAGGAATAAAGAGACCTTAAGGATTCTTCCTGGAATCGGCCGGCCGCGTTGTTTAAAGCCTCATTCGTGCCCTGCCGTGCTATACGCTGCTTTCTTTCTTCTTCGAACTGTTTGATAGGATGCATCGGTCTACCCGCTGCCGCTCATTTTTTATTTACAGCCTTGCAAAATACGGTTCAACTTGGACGTATCACCCCAAAAGGCCAGTGGCTCATAATCCACAGCCGGAAGTTGGCCAAGATTCAACCGGATATTCGATCCTTTTTTTTGCACGTGGTCTTCCACCAGTTTTCTGATCGAAATTGGGGCCCCGCCGCCACAATTAATGATTCCTGTTATCTTCTCCTGGAGAGCTATGGCAGCTATATACTCGGCCATTTTTTCAACCGGCAGATAATCCCGGAGCTGCTCGCCGCTTGACATGTTAAATTCGGTCTTGCCCTCGGCCATGGCCGCTTCCAGTTGCGGTATTATGGATTTATGGTTTTGTCCCCGACCGTACACGTAAAAAGGCCTGATCCACAGAAAAGTTGTTGGAATCTCAATAAAAAGCTGTTCGAGATACTTTCTTAACGTGTCCTTAGCCAGACCGTAAGGTATTATTGGTCTTGTTTCCAGAGTCTCGACCAGACAGCCGTTCTGCATACCATACTCGAGACAGGTCCCGGTTACCACCACATGGTTGAGCCCGTTTACGACCAGGTTTTTTATAAAATTAAAATGCAGAGGAACGTTTACTTCCAGGTGATGCAGGTCTCGGAAATCATCCAATCTGTCCCAGGCCAGATGAATCAGGCGGGAAGGCCGCCCGAAATATTCGAAGAAATCCGGTTCGGCTGTATACACATCCGCCGGGATATACTCCACGTGGGAAAACCAAGGAAAATCCTTCGCTTTCTCCATATCACGAGACGAAGCGACAACCTCAACATCTCGTCGGAGCAACTCAAGGACGACGTGGGTCCCGATGAATCCCGTGGCGCCCGTGACTAGAATCTTCATGGTGGCGGCTCTTTCTCTAGGCAACTTCCAACTCTGGTATGGGCAGAATGAACCGCCCGTCCCACTGTTGGATGTATTCAAGCTGCTCTATAATTTCTTCTTTTATGTTCCAGGGCAGAATCAAGATATAATCCGGTTTGATCCGCTTGATTTCTTTTTCGTGTACTACTGGAATGTGGCTGGCCGGCAGGAACATGCCCTGCTTGTGCGGTGAGGCGTCGGCCACGAACATCAGGAGGTCCTTTCTTATACCGCAGTAATTAAGCAGGGTATTACCTTTGGCCGCCGCGCCATATCCGGCCACCGTTTTCCCAAGCCGTTTCTGCTTGATGAGAAAGGATAACAGATCGTCTTTGATTTTATTCACATCGGTTTGAAAATTCCGGCAGCAGCTTGGCCGGTTCAAGCCTTGTGAATTTTCGCGGTCCATCAAGTTAGAAACAGCTTTTGTAACCGGCTTCGAAGAGTCTTCGACATGCCGGGCGTAAATGCGGAGTGAGCCGCCGTGGGTCGGGAGTTCCTCCACGTCAAAAATGGCCAATCCATGATGTTCAAAAATTTTTACGACCGTTTGCATCGAGAAGTAGGAATAATGCTCGTGATAGATGGTGTCGAACTGGGTTTGATCTATCAGGCGCATCAGATGCGGAAACTCCAAGGTGATGACGCCGTTTTCCTTCAGGGCGATTTTCAAGCCTTTTACAAAATCATTTATGTCCGGCACGTGGGCCAGAACGTTATTCCCGACTAAAAGATCGCCCTTTTGGCCGGTTCGGGCCAGCTCCCGGGCGAGTTTTCTCCCGAAAAATTCGGTCCTGGTCTCGATACCCTTGTCCCGGGCCGCGTCGGCCACTCCCTGGGAAGGCTCGATTCCCAGGCAGGGAATATTTTTTTCTTTTACGTGTTGGAGCAGGTACCCGTCGTTCGACGCGATCTCGATTACCAGAGAATTATTATTCAGGTCAAACCGGTCCGCGATCATGTCTACGTACCTGCGGGCATGTTCCACCCAGGATGTCGAGAAAGAAGAGTAGTAGATATACTCGCGGGAAAAGATTTCCTCAGATTTTTTCACCTCATCGATTTGAACTAAAAAACAACGATGGCAGATGAAAAGCTTTAGAGGGAAAAAGACCTCCGGCCG
>JAZGHI010000161.1:0-4539 GCA_036480955.1 Candidatus Adiutricales bacterium | reverse complement strand
CTACACGAACCGTTTTAGCATCGTATTGCGCTACCCTTACCTGTCTGAGCAGCTGATTCGCGATGGGCAGTACGCCTTGCATATTTGGCTTGATTCTGGATTGAGCCAGATCAAGATAGAGCCGCATAGGTTTCTTTAGCTGAGGATCGGGCCGGAGCAGGTGGTCGGTAAAAGAAATCCGGCGATCCATATCAATGACCACCCGGGTGTAAGTCGCGGTGGACCAGTGACGTATTCCCTTAACCAGGGCCACACTACCGGGGGCGGGGGTGGTCTCTTTTAGGCGGGTTTTACGGGGGGAAGATCCGGATATTTTAGCCAGCCATTTTCGAGCCTCGGCCACTTGCGGACTCTGGGGATGGTTTATTTCGACCTTGAGGAATTCAACGTAGGCCCGGTCTTTATCTTTTTTAAAAGAGTAATAGATCTTGCCGATGCCGAACTGGGCCTGACCGGCAAAATGGTCATTCGGGAAACGTTTGGTCAGCCGGCGATAATAATCCAAAGATTCATCGAGGTCCGAGGACAGACGGGAACGCTTATGAAGACCCAAATAGAGATCACCGATAATTAGGAGAGAATTTCGGGCATATCTACTGTTCGGATTCTTCTTAATAACACGTTTGTAACGATCAATTACATTAAGCCAATTGTGACGAAATTTCTGTTTTTGTTTGCTTTTATCAAGTTTTATTTTCGCCTGAGACGCGTACTTGAATAGTTCCCTCTCCGTGGCCGCACCGGCCGGTAATGACCAGGATATTAGAATGGCTAGCAAAATGAAGGCGGCCAGTGGGGCTTTCGATCGCAGAATCATTCGATAATTCTCTTTAATTCCACCAGCTTATTAAGCGCTTCCAGAGGTGTCATACGGTCCGGCTCCAATTTCTCAACCTCGCTGGTCAATCGGTCGTTTCCATTCCCAAAGAGAGAAAGCTGGCCACGGTCAGTAGTTGGGCCGGATTTGGGTGAAGGTGAACCGGGCAGACTGGAGAGGTCCACTTCTTCCTTTTCAAGGGTTTGAAGCACGTCCGCGGCCCGGGCCAGGAGTTCGGAAGGTAGTCCGGCCAGCCGGGCCACAGCCAGTCCGTAGCTTCGGCTGGTCCCTCCAGGGACCATCTTTCTCAAGAAGATGATCCTGTCTTTCCATTCCTTGACCGCCACATTAAAGTTTTTGACGCGGGACTTGCTCTTGGCCAGATCGACCAGTTCGTGATAATGGGTTGCGAATAAAGTTCTAACACCGCGTTCGCCCAGATCGTGCAGATATTCCACCATGGCCCAGGCTATAGAAAGCCCATCAAACGTACTCGTTCCCCGGCCTATCTCATCGAGGATTACCAGGCTTTGGCTGGTGGCCTGGTTTAGTATCTGGGCGGCTTCGTTCATTTCCACCATAAAAGTCGATCGCCCGCGGGTCAGGTCGTCCGAGGCTCCTATACGGGTGAAAATACGATCCACGATACCCAATCGGGCCTTTTCGGCCGGAACGAAACTGCCAGTCTGGGCCAAGAGGGCAATCAAGGCCACCTGGCGCAATAAGGTGGATTTCCCGGCCATATTCGGCCCGGTTATTATCAGGATCTGATTCGATTCGTTATCCAGGGTTATGTCGTTTGGCACAAAGGTCTCGCTTCGGAGCGAACGCTCGATAACCGGATGACGGCCTCCCACAATTTCAATCAAGTCCTCGTCCAGGATCTCCGGGCGATGGTAATCGTATTTAATCGCGGATTCAGCCAGACTGGCCAGAACATCGACCTCGGCCAGAAGGTCGGCCGCTTCCTTGATTCGTGAGGCATGCGCAACCAGATCGAGGCGAAGTTTTTCATAGAGTCTTGTCTCCAAGTCGATTCGCTGTTCTTCCGCGGTAAGTACCTTGGATTCCTGCTCTTTAAGTCCTGGGGTCACGTACCGTTCGGCACCGGCGAGGGTCTGCCTGCGTACATATTCCTCTGGGACCTGACCGAGCTTGGATTTGGTCACCTCGATATAGTAACCGAATACTTTATTAAAACCAACTTTGAGAGACGAAATTCCTGTCCTTTCACGCTCTTGGGTTTCGAGCCTGGCTATCCACCCCTTACCGTCCGCCATTATGGACATAAGCTCATCGAGCTGTTCGTTATACCCCAACTGAAAAAGACCGCCGTTTTTAAGCGTTAAAGGGGGATCGTCGACCAGGGCTTTTTCAATGAGTTCAGCCAGATCGTCCATTTCGTCGAGTTTCCAGCCCAGATCGCGCAGCCGGCCGTCCAATTGGTCCAGAAGCAGTGCTTTGATCCCGGGCAGTTGTTTGAGACTGTCTTTTAAGGCGATTAAATCCCTGGGTCCGGCCCGGTTTAACGATATCCTTCCGTTGAGTCTCTCCAGGTCATAGACCCCGCCTAGTAATTCACGCAAGTCGGACCGCCTGATGCCGTCTAGTACCAGAGTTTGTAAAGCTTCATGTCTTTGAGATATTTGAAACCTGTCCCGTAAGGGGTAACTCAACCACTGCTTTAGTTTGCGGCCGCCCATGGCCGTAACGGTCAAATCGATCAGACTTATTAAGGACCCGGTTCTGGTACGGTCATTCAGGTTGACGAAAAGTTCCAGGTTTCTTCTGGCTGTATCGTCCAGAACCATGTAGTCCCTCAGCCTGTAACAGCGCAGGCCATCCACGTGGTCCAGACTTTTTCTTTGATTTTCTTCGGCGTAAAGCAGGACCGCTCCGGCCGCTCTCATTCCAAGGGGCATGTCCAGGACTCCGAACCCGGCTAGAGCATGTTCACCGAAGTGGGATGCCAGGACTGAGCGGGCCCGGCCGCGCTCAAAGGCGATGGCTTCGAATAGTGTGGAGTACAAGGCCATATCGTTCAACAAGTCTCTTTGCTCATCAGGATTTTCGTCACTGATCAGGGTTTCGGCCGGTCCTAAGCGGGATAATTCCGAGATCAGCGCCTGCTCACCTTTAACCTCGGTTAAGATGAAATCACCCGTGCTGACATCAAGGGCCGCCAGCCCGTACTGCTCGTTTTCCCCTGCTGCCAGGGCCGCCAGATAGAGGGCCGTCTTCGGGTCTTCGATTTCAGGTGAAACAACCATGCCCGGGGTCACCACCCGGGTAACATCACGGGCCACAATGCCCTTGGCCAGACGGGGATCTTCAATTTGATCGCAGACAGCCACTTTGAAACCGGCTTTAATCAGCCGGGCGATATATGTTTCCGCGGCGTGGTAAGGCACACCGCACATGGGGATATCCTGGCCCTGGTTTTTGGAACGAGACGTGAGGGCGATTTCCAGAATCGGAGCCGCCTTGACCGCGTCTTCGAAAAACATTTCATAAAAATCCCCCATGCGGAAGAAAAGAATGGCTTCCGGGTGCTTTTGTTTCACCTCAAAGTACTGCCTGAGCATGGGAGTTAGTTTTGAAATCTTGTTTTTCAGGACCAATCCCCCTCCAGTTCTTCAGCTTCTGAGGAATCTGCAACGTCTGTTTTACCAAGGGCCAGCAGAATCGGGCGCCGGCGATGGAGTCTCATGGTGTCCCATTCCTGACATTGAGTGCACCGCCACATTAATTCGTTTGAGACAAAACCACATTTTTCGCACAGAAAATCGGCTCCGGGAGAAGTCAGATGGTCGAGTAAATCCTGGTAGGCGGACAGAGTCTCTTTGTCTCGATTCGAATTCAGCAGGATAAAGCCTAATTCCCGGTGAGCTTCCAATAGACCGGGGTCAAGTTCGAGTGACCTCCTGAATTCACGGAGGGCCCGTTTCTTATCCCCGACCTCGAGCAGTATCTGAGCTAGCGCCAGCCGCGCTAAAGGGTCGCGCTCTTTAGCCGCGCATTCGTTAAGAAAGTCTTCCACAGGTTCAAGGTTGGTGAATTCGTTATAGACCCGTGCCAGCCGGCCAAAGACCAAAAATGACATCTCCGGCGCCACATTCACCGTCTCACGCCAAGTAGCCACAGCTTTATCAGGATTCTTATCTTTCAGGTGAAGGTCCCCCAGGTGAAGATAAGCGTCCACACAACCCGGATCCAGATTGATCGCCTTCTTGTAGCATTCCTGCGCCTTGGCCAGCCGCCCCTGTTTAAAGTGTACTTTTCCCATTTCGACCTGGTAATGGGCCAGGATATTTTGCGGCTCCTTACCCGTTAATCTACACAATTTTTGGGAGATATCAAAGGCCGATTCCCATTCTTTTGTGTCTTCATAAATCTGTATTAATTGACGGAGAGAATCTTCATGGGAAGGATTTTCGGCCAAAACCTCTTCAAAAGTGTGAACCGCCCTCCCAAAAAGGCCGGCCATGCGGTAGTCAAGGCCTAAATCATAACGTGCCTGAAGCCGTGTTTGTTTGTCCGCACGGGGTCCGTGGATTAGACTTTGACGTATCCCAATGGCCCTTTCAAAGTCTCCCTTGCTTCGGTATAGGTTGCCCAGGGCAATATAGGTGCCGACAGTTTGAGTGTCTTCGGCCACGGCACGGGTGAACTCTTCAATCGCCTCCTCCCTTTTGTCGGAAAGTACAAAACTCAAACCTTTT
>JAZGHI010000160.1:0-4155 GCA_036480955.1 Candidatus Adiutricales bacterium | reverse complement strand
GGGGTAAGTCGCCTGGCAAAACTCTCGGCCATTACCGCGGCCAGAAGACCGTAGCCTAAAAAAAGAGCCGTCCCGGCCAGCCCAAAACCCATGGAGAGGATTATACCGGTTAACAAGGTCGCCAGGGCGATCATGACCAGACCAATGGGACGGCCCCGGCTATAGTAGAAATAGAGCAGGGGAAGCGGAGTGAGCAGGCTTACTATGACACCAAAAACCGGAAGCAGCAGTATAGCCAAAAACAAGGCTATCGGCGCTATTGTTCCACCAACCAATACAGGGTCTCGCAAGACGATCCCCACGGCTGAGCGGATGTTTTGTCCTTCGCCCATGACCTGAATTTCACCTGCACCGGTCCTGGCTAAACATTTGGCAAGACCGCCTGGTTAACTTCCGATTTGGTTTAAAGATGAATCACTGCCGACCCCCGGCCATGGCCGCGTATGGTAGAAGGGCCATAACCCGGGCCCGCTTAATGGCCGTACTCAATTTTCGTTGATGCGCGGCGCAGGTGCCTGAAATTCGCCTGGGAATCATTTTGCCTCGGTCTGTGGTGAAATACCGGAGTTGGGCGGAATCCTTGTACTCTATAGCCAGGGACGAATCCGCGCAAAAGCGGCAGACTTTTCGCCGGCGATAAGTTCTTCTTGGTCTGCTGGGACGTCTTGTTGGACGAGAATTGTAACTCATGAAAGCCTCCTAAGATTATAGGCTGAAGTCATTACTAGGTAGCGAGGTCAGTGGTTTTCGGCTCCTGTTCAGCCGCTTCAGCATCCTCGTCTTCGGCAACGTCCTCTTCCACGGTTTCCGGAGCCTCTGTTGCCGCCTCTTCCATGGCTTCCGGAACCTCTGTTTCGGCTTCTTCCATGGTTTCCGGAACCTCTGTTTCGGCCTCTTCCATGGTTTCCGAAGCCTCTGTTGCGGCTTCTTCCATGGTTTCCGAAGCCTCTAATGCGGCCTCTTCCATGTCTTCCAATTCAGAGGATTCCTCTGTTTGCTCTTCCTCGCCGGCCTTAGCCGATTCCGCCTCTTCTAAGGCCTTGGCTTCGACTTCCAGAGCCGCTTGCCTGGCTTCAGCCTCTTCCATGGCTTTTCTCGCATCTTCTTCCTTCTGAGCCAGGTCCCGTTCGTATTTTTCTTCGTCGAATATTTTCTCCTGAATAATAGTCATGTAGCGAAAGACCCGTTCATCCAGGCCCATCAACCGTTCGACCTCGGCCAGCACTTCCGGCTGGCCTACAAAGTCTATCAGAAAATAAAAACCTCTGGATTGGCCCTTGATCTCATAGGCCAATTGACGATGTCCCCAGTCTTTTAAAATAAGCAGACGGCCGTTTCTCTGGTCGATGACGTCCGTACATTTTTTATGAATTTCGGTGATTTCTTCTTCAGAAAGGTCTGCGTGCAGAAGAAAAAGGGTCTCGTAGCGTCTGTTTTTCATCTCTTAAGAAAAACCTCCTCTCGGTCTAATGGCCCTCCTCGAAAGAGAAGAGCGAGGATACCTCTATCAGGATTTTAGATTACCTGACGCTGGTGAGATAACACCACCGTCTATGGATGTCAAGAAAATACTGAATCCTGACCAGGTTGTTTAAAAGGTCTCTACGGTCCTTTCCTTTCGGCTTTTAGACCGTGTTCCAGTTATTTTATTTTGAGTCCTGATCCTTATCACGTCCTTCTCGGTGAAGCGAAGGAAAAATCAGTTGACACAAGGCCGGTTAATATTCTATCTAGAACCTGCATATCTATTAAGATTTATTTCTTCCCTACTTGCAAAAAGGGACCGAAAAGAAGAGATAAAGCCAGGATTTTTTATCATGAGAAGTGTACCAGCACAATGGTATCGAGTCTCACGCACTGGTTCACATCGCCTCGCCACCCTTTACCCGGCCTTAAGTCCGGGCAGACCGTATTGATCATGTATCCCGGCGGAACACTCCTTTTAAACGACCAGATTCAAGAACTTATCGAACTGGTGAGCAATACTACCGAGGCTTACACAACGGTCCTCTTTCTTTCTCCCGAACCCGGCCAGCCGTTGGAAATAGTGGCCCATCAGTCTTTAAGCCCGAATATAGACGTAGGAGTCCGGATCAATTCCGGAGAGGGTCTGGTCGGCTGGGTCCATAAAAACAGGAAACCGGTCAATATTGAAAAATTCGGCCACGACACCCGCCGTCTTCTTTTTTATAGGACCGATGAAGCCATCAAGTCTTTTATGGCCGTACCGCTTCCTGAACTCGAAGGCGTATTGGCCGTAGACAGCAAGCAGCGCTACGTGTTCACGGATAAAAACCAGAAGATTCTCTTCCAGTTCGCGAAAGCTCTCGAAACAGCGCTGCTGCAGTCCAGAAAACTTAACCAAGGCGAGCGCCGTGAGGACGCCATGAATTATTTGAGCGATCTGGAAGCGGCTCTCTACCATCGCGACGCGTCCGGGAAGCACCTGGAAAACGCACTCTCTCTACTTAGAACCTATTTTAAAGTAGCGGCCTGCTTTATAACCGGGCTGCATCCGGAAAATCGCGACTATTACCAGGTTTTGGCCTATGATGCTGACCGTGAATGCCTGCTAGCCAGAGACCATTTCAATACAGGCCAGGGATTGATGGGCTGGATTCTCCGTGAGAAAAAATCCTTGAACCTGGAACGAGTCCGGTTTGACACGGACAAATCGTTTATTTTTTACCCCACCGAACCGCTCAGCCACGTCACTTCCTTCGCCGGTCTCCCCTTGATCTGGGGTCGCCGGCTTCAGGGAGCGCTCTGTCTGGCCGGGATCGAACCGATGAAGATTGACGATATAACGGCCCGGGTTCTGGAGATGTCCGCGGACAGACTGGCCGCGACTTTAGAGATGGAAGGACTCTTCCGGCAAGCCTCGGATATCAGCCGGCTCGACTCCCAGACCGGCCTGCCCCACCGTCTCGAATTCTGCCGTCGAGTCACAAGGCGGCTTAATTCTTCAATTAATACTCTGTCTCTGATATGTATAAAGCTGGACCTTGAGCCGCTAATTATCGAGGTTGGGCAAGAGACGGCTGATAAGGTGCTTAAAAAAGCGGCCCAGGAACTGATCGCCCAAACTGAGGAAGACACTGAATTAGGCCACCTCACCTACGGTGTCTTCGGACTGGCTCTCCCGGACCGTACTGAATCCGAGACAGAATCGATCATCCAAACTCTGGTCGAATGCCTGGAGAAGCTGGACGCCGATTTAGCCGGAAAGCGGCCTCGCCTTGCGGTTCAGACGTTTCACGCACCTTACCCTGCGAATGCCCGGCGGGCTGAAGACCTCATCAACCGGGGCCTTCTTTCTTTTCAACCACAAACCCCTCGATCGCTTTGAACGGAGGATTATTGTCGATGTTCTTTAGCCGACTTTTCAGCATCTTCTCGAAAGACCTGGCCATGGACCTGGGGACAGCCAACACGCTTATTTATCAGAAAGGGAGCGGCATAGTCTTAAACGAGCCCTCGGTTGTGGCCCTGTCCACCGGCAGCGAAAAAATACTGGCCGTGGGTCACGAGGCCAAGGAGTTTCTGGGACGGACCCCCAAAAAAATCGTGGCCATTCGTCCGATGAAAGACGGGGTCATCGCCGATTTCAAAGTAACCCAGGAGATGATCAAATATTTTCTTACCAAAGTTCAAGGGCCCCGTTTTATTCGTCCGAGAATTGTGATCGGTGTGCCCACTGGGATAACCCAGGTGGAAAAAAGAGCGGTCATCGAGGCCGCCGAGTCGGCCGGGGCCAGGTCGGTGCACCTGATCGACGAACCCATGGCCGCGGCCATCGGAGCGGGATTGGCCATTGAACAGCCTTTTGGACACATGGTCGTGGATATCGGCGGAGGCACAACGGAAGTGGCCATCATCAGCCTCTCAGCCATTGCCTACTCAGAATCCATCCGAGTGGCCGGAGACGAAGCGAATGACGCCATCATCCGCTATATGCAGAGGAAGCATCAGCTGCTCATCGGGGAGAACACGGCCGAGAAAGCTAAAATGGAGATCGGCAACGCTTACCCTTTCCCTGATCCCATGAGTTACGAAATCGCCGGCAAGGAAATCGTTTCCGGCCGACCGACCGTAGTTCCTGTTACGGACAAAGAAATGCGCAACGCCTTAGCCGAACCAATCCAGGCTATCCTT
>JAZGHI010000159.1:0-2665 GCA_036480955.1 Candidatus Adiutricales bacterium | reverse complement strand
TGGTCAACCTCCTGGCCAGCCAGTGGGGGGAATTGATGACCAACGTGGGTGATTTCGACGGCCGCACGGTTTTCGGCACCAGGGAATCGGGCGGAGACGGCGAGTACCTGGTCCGGGTGGGGACTGAAAACCGTCAGCACGTTCTGGGGCACATTTCCCTCCTGGGCTATGACGGAAACATCATATTGCCTTTGTGCAGCGGCGGAC
This sequence comes from Candidatus Adiutricales bacterium, assembly GCA_036480955.1. GTDB lineage: Bacteria > Desulfobacterota > Desulfarculia > Adiutricales > JAFDHD01 > JAZGHI01. Next base: position 2,458 of record JAZGHI010000159.1, on the reverse strand, counting down.
CGGACGAAGCGGCTTTGGGTGACCCCATAGAGATCCTTCTGACCGAATGGGCCGCGCGATGCAAACAGCAGAACGGCGTGGTCATACTCCCGCATTTCCCCAATCCACGCTGCGAACATGCGGCCTCCATCATCACCGGAAACGTGGATGGGATTGAAATGACTTCCTGGGGCAACTTGTACGCCGGGATCAGCCCCTATTCCCTGTCCGACTGGTACCGTTACCTGAACTGCGGCTATCTCACGGCCGCGGTGGGCGGGACGGACAAAATGAATTCCAGCACAGCCGTGGGAACGGTCCGCACCTACGCGAAAGTGGATACGGAACAGGAATTCACATTCGAGGCCTGGAAAAAAGCCGTGTGCTCGGCCAACACCTTCGTCACTTACGGCCCGCTCCTGGAGTTCTCTGTTGATGGAAAGACCATGGGTTCCCGGATAAAGATGTCTTCCACGGGCGGAACCGTTGACGTCTCGTGGAAAGCGGCCAGTGTCACGGTCCCCATGTCCAGGGTGGACTTGGTCGTTAACGGTGAAATCCGGGAAAGCAGGGAATTGCGGCCTGACGAGGATGAGGGCCGTTGGCAAATCCGGCTTGATAAAAGCTCCTGGCTGGCCCTGCTCATCCGTGGACACTACGCGGACAAGCCCGAGATCATAGCCGCCCATTCATCGCCGGTCATGGTTGAGGTACAGGACTCACCGTTCATGGCCGCGGCCGATGCCCTCACCATTCTGGAGCAGATTGAAGGGGCTCTGGCCTATATCGACACCGTGGGCACCAGGGCGGATGATGCGGCCTATAAACGGATGCGCATGGTGCTGACATCGGCGCACCGCCAGCTTCACAACCGCATGCACCAGGAGGGCCGTTTTCATGAACACACGCCGGTCGAGGACCATCCGGAACATCATTAGGCGGAATTCGGCAGCCGCGGCTTCGCGGCATTAAAGTCCAATGCTTGCAAAACCAAGCCCTATACTTTAATATGGGGCAATGAAAGTTTCTCGTTTCTCGCTGGTAATAATTTCAGCTTTAGTCTGGTACATCGGCGGAACAATCCTGCTCATTAAGGGAGGGAGCCTTATTAAAAGCGCGCATTCCCTCAACTCCCAGTCTATCTGGACTTTTACGGCAGTATTTATAGGCCTCCTGGCCGGCCTGATAAAAGGGAGATATCTCTTCAGCCGGAGCTGTAAAAAAAATATTAGCCGAATACGGGCGCTGACCGATCCCAGGCCGTGGCAGTGCTTCCGGGCGGGCTTCCTGGTTTTTCTGGCTATTATCATGCCCATTAGCGCGTTGATGTCAAAAACTGCTGCCGGGAATTTTACACTCCTGCTGATGGTCGGGACCCTCGATCTCTCAATCGCCTTCGCCCTTCTTATCTCCAGCCTGGTTTTCTGGAGATTAAAGGCCTTTTCGGCTTCAGGTGCTTAAAGTTCAGGAGAGATATAAATATGGAAGTAATTTACTTTTAAACGTAAAGGCTGCGGCCATCTCAATATAACTGTTAACGTTCTGTATTTTAAGGAAATTTTTGATTTATTCTTAGAACTGATACCGGTTGTACTCCCGTGGGAAACGGTAAACATTTACCAAAAAATTAATTCCTCCTGAAAAAAAAGACCGAAATAACTTGATATTACTTAAAAATCAATTATTATGGTAAGCGATTCAGGAGGGCCTGCGTACAGCAGGAGGGAAGTTTCGTTCTAAAGGCAAGGTCCAATTGTCATGAGTGACCACCTGAGGTTTGAGACCACTTGGAAATTATTTGAAAGGAGGAAGTCACTATGGCTAATGGAATCGTGAAATGGTTTAACGACAGCAAGGGCTATGGATTTATAGAACAAGAAGACGGTCCGGATGTATTTGTACATCATTCCGGAATTAACGCTTCTGGGTTCAAGTCCTTAAATGAAGGCGACCATGTTACCTTTGACATAGAAGAAGGGAAAAAAGGTCCGTCGGCAGTGAACGTCACCGCAGTCTAGCAAAATTTTTTTAACAAAACAGGCATTTCATTGATATTCAGTGAAATGCCTGTTTTTTTATTGGTTATAGCAGAATACTCTAATTGTTTGCTTAAATTGTTTACGTAATTGTTTACTTCGTAAACAATCTCCTGTTTGTGCGTTTCCTGAAGGGAAACGCTTAAGTAAACAATCTCCCATTCACGCGTTTTCCAAGGAAAACGCTCTAAGTAAACAATCTTCTGGTTTTGCGTTTTCCTCCGGGAAACGCTCTAGTCATTTATGGCGGAGGCTCCGTTGAATATGCCCCGACTTTCAAGGCGGGGATATTTACCTCACTGACCGGACCTGGGATTCTTTCAGAGCGCCTGAGGCACACTCCATCCACATGACTTTTCCATCAGGACCGTTGGTATCTGTAAGTATCTTTCTCTGCTTACCATCCTTCAGCACCTTAATTATTAGACAGTCCTCACATGGTT
>JAZGHI010000158.1:0-2863 GCA_036480955.1 Candidatus Adiutricales bacterium | reverse complement strand
CCTCAGGTCTTTTATCATACTAACTGTTATTTCCACTGCCAACTCCTTATATGCTAATGAAAAGGCCCGGTTCAAACCGGGCCGGATCGATCAATCGTCGTCCTCCCGAACCTCTGTTTCTTCCTCCTTGGGTATCACGATGACCTCGGGTTCGGGCTGCTCACTAATGCTTATGTCTTGCTCCCGGACCTCTGTTTCTTCCTCCTTGGGTATCACGATGACCTCGGGTTCGGGCTGCTCACTTAGGCTGATCTCCTGCTCCCGGCCTTCTCCCGCTACAACAGACGCTTCGGTCTCCTCCTCGGCTTCCATCTCTTCTTGCGCGGCCATCCTTTCATTGTATCGTTCACGGCCTTCAATGCAGGCGTCGGCCATGCGTGAACTCATCAGCCGGATAGCACGGATAGCGTCATCGTTGCCGGGAATTATATAATCAATCTCATCAGGATCGCAATTAGTATCCACCACGGCCACAACCGGAATTTTTAAACGCCGGGCCTCGGCCACGGCGATCTTTTCCCGGCGCGGATCGATGATGAAAACAGCCCCGGGTAACCGGTCCATGTCTTTGATCCCGCCCAGGTTTTTATTTAACTTCTCCGCCATCCGTTCCATAGAGAGAATCTCTTTTTTAGGGAATTTACTAATCGAGCCGTCTTCTTTCATTCGTTCCAGACGTTTTAGACGGTCTATGCTCTGTTTGATAGTCTGGAAATTGGTCAGCATTCCTCCCAGCCAACGCTGGTTGACAAAAAACATTTCCGCCCTTGTTGACTCCTCGAAAATCGAATCGGCCGCCTGTTTTTTGGTACCGACAAAAAGAACCGAATGGCCGAGGGCTACTGTGTCCGCGACAAAATTGTAAGCCGTTTTAAATAGTTGGACGGTTTTCTGAAGATCGATAATGTAAATCCCGTTGCGGGCCCCAAAGATGTACGGTTTCATTTTCGGATTCCAGCGCCGGGTCTGATGGCCGAAGTGAACCCCGGCCTCCAAAAGCTGCTTCATGGTGATGTTTGACATAAATACTCTCCCTTGCGGTTATTCCTCCGTTCCGGTTTTATTCGGCCCAAAGCCCGACCATCGGGCACCGCGCGCCGAGCCGGAACGTGTGTATTATAACCTTCTTTCATACCATAGGAAGGCTAGGAGGGCAAGCTTTATCATGCCTTTGTGTACAAAATAAATCTAGCCAGAAGTTTATTAAAGAATAGGATAATAATCGTTGAACGTCGCCCATCAGGTGTGCCATCAGGCGTCGCCTGCATGGGCTTGTTTGCGGTTCTATTTGAATCGATCATCCGATTTTCGACTCTTGACGGTTTTCCTGGCTTTCTCAAGCCAGCCGGTCCGTACTTCCACTGGAGCATCGAATTCAGGAACATAAGGCTTGATGTCCAGAAGCGGGGTTCCATCGAGAATGTCCAGGTTCTGGATATGCAGCAGACCGTCTTCGATCTTGTCCAGCTGAACAACGGAAATGCCGATTGGGTTCGGACGCTTGGGCGCACGGGTGGCAAAGAGTCCCCGTGTCTCCGAATCCATGAAAGGCAGAACGTGGAGGTTGAATGAGTAGCTGCGGTGGAAGTGGTACAGCAGGATGATGTGTGAGAAGCCGTCGAGATCCTCAAGTCCTGGGTGGAAATCCTCGAACACCTCGACCGTACCCTTTACGCCGGCGGCGCCCGCCGGCTGGATCGGCATGTCTTCAGGCTCCCTGAATGGGGAGTGGATGATCCCGATTGGTGTGAATTCGATCTTCATTTTCCCACGAGAATAATTATTAGACTGATCCGCATAAAATGCGGAATCCTGGTTTTCAGAACGTCACCTCGAAGGCTTGGTTAGACTGATGGTCAGGGGAAAGCATTTTTCGAAGGCCAACCCGGCTATGACCACTTGAATACCAGTCGTCCATTTCGCAAAAGATCTCATATCCCTGTTTCTGGTAGAAATCAGGGGCTTCATAGCCGGCGGTCCAGGTCCAAATATTCCCGATACCCAGCAAAATCACCCTTTCCTCCAATTTTCGGAGGAGCTCGGCACTGAGGCCCTGACCCCGAAACGGTTTCTCAATGAAGAGATCAGTAATAAAGAACCAATTACCGTATCCATTCGTCTTTCTGTAGGCAAGGCCGCTTGAACAGCCCACGAACTTTTCGCCATCCATTGCGACGAAACCGAACCTCTCAGATATCTCCGTGGGATTTCCGTGCTCGATTGCATACTCGTCAAAACCAGCCTTCATCCGAGCGAACTCCGGTTCTGTCATCTCTCGTTCAACAATGCCTATGCTGGTCATGTTGTCTTCCTTGGGTGGGCGTACACTTCTTTCAAAAACCCGGAAACCGCTCGAATTAAAAAAGCTCCCGGGCTTTTTTCTTGAGGTCGGCCCGAAAATCGGGGTGGGCCACGGCGGTCAATTCGGCGGCCCTTTCCCGGACGGTCTTCCCCATCAGGCTGGCAATGCCGAATTCCGTAACCACGTAATCGGCGTAATTACGGGGAACGGTAACCATAGTGCCTTCATCCAGGACCGGAACGATGCGGGAGACCACTCCATCCAGGGCGGTTGAAGGGAGACAGGTAATGGAGCGGCCGCCAGGTGAAAGAGCGGCCCCGATAACGAAATCAGATTGTCCGCCCGGCCCGTTTATCATGCGGGTGCCGAAAGTGGTTTCAGCCGTCATCTGCCCGGTGAGGTCTACCGAAATAGCGTTATTGATAGCTACCTCATTATGGTTATCCGCTATGACTTTCGGATTGTTCACGTAACGACAATCGTAAAGCTCCAAGACCGGATTGTTATCCCAAAACTCCAGATCATCAGTCGCGCCTCCCAGTCCGGTAATTACCACCCGGC
>JAZGHI010000157.1:0-6474 GCA_036480955.1 Candidatus Adiutricales bacterium | reverse complement strand
GAAGCCGGGACGTGCGTTCAAGCAGAATTTCAAACCGTTCATTCAGTTTATCGGCCGGCGCGCATTCCGTGGCCAATCCCCATTCGACGGCTTCTTTCCCGTTCAGGCAGTCACCCGTGAACAGGAGGCGTTTGGCCTTTTCCACACCGACGCGGAAAACCCAGAGAGCGGTCGTGGGCGAACCCCACACTCGGGCGGGAGGATAACCGATCTTGGCGTCTTCGGCAATGACCATCAGATCGCCGCACAAGGCCATATCCGTGCCTCCGGCCACGCAGAACCCGTGAACTTTGACCAGAACCGGCTTGTTGGAGTAAAACAGGCTCATAAAAGATTTCACGTTTCTGGACATCATCTGGTAATCAAGCATGGGATCCCAGATTTCATCCGGACTATGGTTTCTGGCCAGGAGTTTTGGGTCCAATCCCGAGAAACGCTGCTGGTTCAATTCTTGCCCCTCAACTCCTTCTGGAGAACGGCTGCCCATCCTTTCCGCGCTGGCCACCAGATCGTAACCGCCGCAAAACCCCTTGCCATTGCCCGATAAGGCCATGACATGGACCTCTGGGTCACAATCCGCCCTTTCCACACAATCGGCCAATTCACGGGACATGGGCCCTGTTATTCCGTTGCCTCTGTCCGGACGGTTCAGAGTAATCCGGGCGATCCGGCCGGTTACCTCATAGGTCATGGTTTCCAAGGTTTCCATAGTACCTTACCCTCCTGATTTCAAGGATAGTGAATCTTACTACGTCAGGCCATAAAAAGAAATAGAGGCTTGATGAGGCGGGTAATTCAGAACCGGGCTAGCCCTTGCTCTTGCTGAAAAAAATATCTCTGTTTTTTTATTTCCGTTGAATCGAGTTTCGGACTGAAAAAAAATGAAAAAGGTTGGGATGAGATCTTTTTACCGGTTTAGACGCGGTGGTATGGTTTATATGGCGCCGGCGTAAAAACAGGCCGCGGAGTGATTCTGGTGTATCTCTGTCAGGTACGGCTGCTCTTGCCGGCACAGGTCTTTGGCGTAAGCGCACCTGGTGTGAAACCGGCATCCGGAAGGAGGGTTTATGGGGTTTGGTACGTCACCGGCCAAAACTTCCCTTTTTCCTTTTCGTGTCGGATCAGGTATGGGCGCGGCCGATAAAAGGGCCTGGGTGTATGGATGAAGCGGTGTCTGGTAAAGTTCATCGGAATCAGCCAGTTCTACTATCTGACCGAGATACATGACCGCTACCCGGTTACTGATATGCTCAACCACGCTCAAATCATGGGAGATGAAAAGGTAGGTCAGGTGGAATTCCTCCTGCAGGTCCTGCAAGAGGTTAATAACCTGGGCCTGTATGGACACGTCCAAGGCAGACACGGCTTCGTCACAGATGATTAGTTTGGGGTTAAGGGCCAGTGCCCTGGCCACACCAATCCGTTGACGTTGTCCTCCTGAGAATTGGTGGGGATATCTCCGCATGTGTTCGCGCTTAAGTCCCACCACCTCCAATAGTTCGAGGACCCTGGCCTCCCGTCTCTTCCTGTTTCTCATACCGTGGATGTATAAAGGTTCACCCACGATATGGGCCACATTTTTCCGGGGATTCAGGGAAGAGAAAGGATCCTGGAAGATTATCTGCATCTCTTTTCGCATCTCCCTCATCCGGGCCCGGTTGAAACTTAAAATACTCTCACCCTGATAAAGGACATCCCCGCTTGTGGGTTCTTCCAGCCTGAGAATGATTCTTCCCAATGTGGATTTCCCGCAGCCCGATTCTCCTACCAGGCCCAGGGTCTCCCCCTCTTTGATGTCCAGGCTTACTCCCTCGACGGCCTTCACCGATCCAACCTGGCGCAAAAACACGCCCCCGCTTATGGGGAAGTATTTATATACGTTGTCTAGTTCAAGAAGTGGCGCGGTCATATTGGCGTTCACTCTGCATATTTAAGGCATCTGCATTTGTGATTATTTCCCAGGTCCTTGATATCCGGGACTACCCGGCGGCATTCCTCGAAAACATCGGGGCACCGTTCACTGAAAAGGCACCCTTCCGGCAGTCTGAAAAGAGACGGAACCACACCGGAGATGGTCTGGAGCCGACGCCGTTTCTTTTTCCGGTCCAGAGCCGGGATGGAATTCAGCAACCCAATGGTATAAGGGTGCTTGGGATTAGTAAAAAGGGGTTCGACGTCGGCCTCCTCCATAATCTTGCCCGCGTACATGACCGCTACCCGTTGGGCCATCTCGGCTATAACACCCAGATCATGGGTGATAAACAGTATCGAAGCCCCGACCTCCTCCTTGAGCCTGTCCATCAGGTCCAGGATCTGAGCCTGTATGGTTACATCGAGAGCCGTGGTCGGCTCGTCAGCAATGGTCAGTTTGGGTCGGCAGGCCAGAGCCATGGCGATCATGACACGTTGACGCATCCCACCGCTCATCTGATGGGGATAATCGTTTATCCGCGTCTCCGGAGCAGGAATGCCCACCTGTTGAAAGGATTCAATGACCAGGTCCCTTGTCTCCCGCCGGGAACGTTTCTGATGAAGCCGAATAACCTCCCCGACTTGATCCCCCACCGGGTAGACCGGATTGAGGGAAGTCATGGGTTCCTGAAAGATCATTGAGATGCGATTACCCCGGATCTTTTTCATGGCCGATTCCGGGAGTTCAAGAAGATTTTTTCCTTCGAAAAAAATCTCCCCTCCGGCGATTTTCCCCGGCGGCCTGGGCACCAGCCCCATGATGGTCGCGGCGGTGACGCTCTTACCGCAGGCTGATTCACCTACCAATCCCAGGGTCATACCGGCCTCGATAGACAGGCTTACGCCGTCCACGGCCTTAAGCTCGACCCCGCGAACCTGGAAATACGTTTTTAAACCGCGAATTTCAAGTAAGGCCGGTTCGGTCATAACCTAGTCCCTTAAACGCGGGTCCAGGGCGTCCCGCAGACCGTCACCTAAAAGATTAAAACCCAAAACGGCCAAAAGAATGGCAATCCCCGGCAAAGTCATCACCCACCAGGCTCGAAGTATCAGGGTACGGCCCATGGCGATCATGGCCCCCCACTCCGGAATAGGAGGCTGCGCCCCGAGTCCCAGAAAACTCAAGCCCGCCGCGTCAAGGATGGCCGACCCAAATCCGAGAGAGGCCTGGACTATGATAGGAGCCAGACAGTTCGGAATAATGGCATTGAAGATGATTCGGGTGTCCCTGGCCCCGAGAGCCTTAACAGCCATTACGTAATCCTTCTCGTTTTCCTCGAGCACAGAGGCCCGTACTATGCGGGCGAACCGGGGGATACTTATAATACCGATGGCAATCATGGCGTTCCGTAATCCGGGTCCGAGGTAGGCCACGATGACAATGGCCAGAAGGATATGCGGGAAAGAAAGAAGGATGTCCATGAAGCGCATAATGATGCTGTCCAGCCAGCCCTTATAAAATCCGGACAAGGCTCCGAGGACCGAGCCGACGAAAAGCCCTATACTCACACTGACCACGCCCACGGTAAGGGAGACCCGCGCCCCCCATAGAATTCGGGAGAGTATGTCACGGCCGAGATCGTCTGTCCCGAGGAGGTTTTCAGTGGCTCCGCCTTGAGCCCAGACCGGGGGTTTGAGTTGGTCGTAGAGCGAATTCTGTACCGGGTCGTGGGGGCTTATCCATGGAGCCAGGATGGCCGACAGAACGAAAAAAACAATGATTATCAATCCGGCCAGACCGGTCCGGTTCGAGAACAGCTTTTCGGCCTGGTCGAAAAACGGGTGCCTTTCCTCCGGATTTGAAATCCGGACGAAAAATCCGGCCTTGGATGTCGCGTTTTCGGCCATAGTCTATTTCACACTTAATCGCGGATTAATAACGGCATAAAGCACGTCTACCACCAGGTTAACCAGAACAAAGGTCATCGCCACCATGAGAGTACCGCCCTGGATGACCATGTAGTCACGCTTAACCACCCCGTCGAAAATCCACTTGCCTACTCCCGGCCAGGCGAAAACAGTCTCCGTCAAGATGGCCGCTCCGAGCATGGTGCCGAACTGAAGCCCGATTACGGTAATCACCGGTATCAATCCGTTCCTCAGCGCGTGTTTCATGACTACCTTGAACTGCCCCAAACCTTTGGCCTTGGCCGTCCTGATATAATCCTGCCGCAAGACCTCGAGCATGGAGGAACGCGTCATTCGGGCCACGATGGCCAGAGGAATGGTTGAAAGAGCCGTAGCCGGTAAGACCAGATGAGAAAGGGTGTCCTTGAGAGCGGCCCAATTTCCGGCAATAATGGAATCGATGATATAAAAATTGGTAATTATTTCCAGATCAGACTCGACACCTATCCGGCCTGACATGGGAAACCAGCCCAGAGTTAGCGAAAAAATCAGCATAAATATCAAACCGAGCCAGAACACGGGTATGCTGACCCCAATCAAGGAACCGGTCATGCTCAAATAATCGAACCAGGAATACTGTTTCGTGGCCGAGATAATGCCCAGGGTAATACCCAGGGTACAGCTTATGAGCATGGCAAAGATACTCAGTTCGATTGTGGCCGGGAAACGCTCCCGGACCTCGACCCACACCTTCTGCCTGCTCCAGATCGTCTCGCCTAAATCCAGTTTAATCAGTCTCTTGATGAACATACCGTACTGGACGTACAACGGCTCATTCAGACCCAGGTGTTCACGCATGGCCTCGAGGGATTCATCGGTGGCGCGTTCACCCAGAAGAAGCTCGGCCGGGTCGCCGGGGGTGACAGCCAGCATGAGGAATATGATGAAAGTAACGCCAAAAAGGGTGGGGATTACGGAGAGGAGGCGTCGAATAATAAAGCCTATCATAAGTTAGTTTTATATAGGCATTTCCCGGTTTTGTAAATAGGGGGATGAACCCGAGTCCATCCCCCTTGTTTCAGGTCAAGTTACCAGATTTGTTTACTTTAGCCAGACGTTTTTCATCCTGACCGATCCGGTTGGATGGAGTTTAAAATTCATGACATTGTTGAGGGCCGGCCACCTGACCGTCGAATGCGCGATGGGGATAACCGGGACCTGATCGAACATGAGTTTTAAGGCCTTCTTATAAATCTCGGCCCTCTTGTTCTGATCAATCGTTGTTTTTCCGGCCGTTATCAAGTCATGGTATTCCTGGTTCAGCCATTGGGTCCTGATGGACTTTGAGGCCAGACCATCGAAAAGTACGGCCAGAAAGTTGTCCGGGTCCCCGTTGTCACCGGTCCAGCCAAGCTGAAACAGGTCCATCTCCGGCGGCTGCTCCCGCTGCCTTTTCAGGTAGGTCCCCCAGTCATAACTGACAATCCGGGCCTTGATGCCAATGGCCGCCAAGTCGCCGATCATGGCGATGCCGATCTTGAGCCCTTCGGGATTATACGGACGCGGGACAGGCATGGACCAGAGGGTTATTTCCGGCAGACCCTTGCCTCCAGGAAAACCGGCCTCGGCTAGCAGTTTCTTGGCCAACTCGGTATCGTAGCTGTAACCGGGAATGGCCGTATTATACCCCCACATGGTGGGCGGTATTGGATTTTTGGCCACCTGACCCATGCCATGATATATGTTGTCTACGATGGCTTTTCGGTTGATGGCGTGGGCAATGGCCTGGCGCAGCTTGAGATTGCTCTTCCAGGGCTCCTTGGTGTGATTGAAGCTGAGATAGCCGATGTTCATTCCCGGTTGTGAGAAAATCTGGAGTTTTGGATCACGCTCGGCCAGCGGTAAGTCAGCCGGATTCGGAAACTGGCAGATTTGGATGCCGCCGCCCTTGAGTTCCAGGAACCGGACCGAGTTCTCAGGAATGGCTCTGAAAATAACCCTGTCCAGGTACGGGCCGCCTGCCTTGTCCAAATAATTCTTATTAGCCTCGAGGATTATCCGATCGTCCCTGATCCATTTGACGAACTTAAAGGGCCCCGTCCCAACCGGATTTCGGATGAAGCCGGCCGGGTCTTTCATGAAGGCGGTCGGGCTGATGATGTCGGCAAAGTCCATGCCCATATTAGCCAGGAAGGGCGCTTCCACCCTCTTCAGTTTGAATACAACGGTGTATTCATCGGTGGCCCCGATGGAACCGATAGTGCTGTCCATCTCCATGGACACCCAATACTCGGGCGGACGGTCCTGAGCTGGAATATCCCACCCCTGGCCCAGGAATTTTACGTTCCGGTTTTTCATCATCCGGCCGATGGAAAACACCACGGCGTTTGCGTTAAAGGGAGTACCGTCGTGGAATCTTACCCCTTTACGCAGGTGAAAGGTGTAAGTCAGGCCATCCGGGGCTATGTCCCAGGATGTTGCCAGACCAGGCCCCAAGGCCGTGGATTCATCTTTATAAGCCACCAAGGCTTCGTAGATGTTATCGGCGATCATGAACGAGTTTCCATCGGTCTCGTACGCGGGGTCTAATCCGACGGAATCTCCTCCCCGGCCAAAAACGAATGTGCCTCCTCTTTTGGGTTCTGCCGCAAAGGA
>JAZGHI010000156.1:0-7892 GCA_036480955.1 Candidatus Adiutricales bacterium | reverse complement strand
TAGTTTCCGGATGCTTTAGCCTGAGTAATAATTACTTATACAGTTTTGTACAAATATGAACGGGCCGGAGTTGAAAGGCCGGCCCGTAGATTTCCACCAAAATAGATGAAAATGCCTTACCGCGCGACTACATCAGTAAACCTGTGTATTGCGCCAGTAAAGGAGCGAGGACCAATGATACCACAGCCATGAGCTTGATCAGGATATTCATGGCCGGGCCGGATGTATCCTTAAAAGGATCGCCCACGGTGTCTCCAACTATCGCGGCTTTATGGTTGTCGGAACCTTTACCGCCTAAGTTGCCTTCCTCGATATATTTTTTGGCGTTGTCCCAGGCGCCGCCTCCGTTGGCCATGAATAAGGCCAGGAAAGCGCCCATGACCGTGGCTCCGAGCAGGGTCCCACCGAGGGCTTCTTTGCCCAGAAGGACACCCACTGCGACCGGGGTCAGAACGGCGATGAGCCCAGGCAGAATCATCTCTTTAACGGCCGAACTGGTCGCGATGGATACACATGTTGTGGAATCCGGTTTAACGCCCGGTTTCCCTTCCAGAAGTCCCGGGATTTCCCTGAATTGGCGGCGAATCTCCTCCACCATTTCAAAAGCGGCCTTGCCGACCGATGTCATGGTCAGCGAGGCGCACAGCATGGGAACGATACCGCCGACAAAGACACCGATTACTACTATGGGGTTTGTTATATTGATCATTTCCAGTTCAGCCGCCTGGGTGTAGGCCACAAACAGCGCCAGGGCTGTCAGGACGGCGGAACCGATGGCGAAACCCTTACCGATAGCGGCGGTGGTGTTTCCCAGGGTGTCCAAAGAATCCGTAATTTTCCTGGTCTCCGGTCCCAGACCCGACATTTCGGAAATCCCGCCGGCGTTGTCGGCGATCGGGCCGTAGGCGTCTACGGTCATGGTCGCGCCCACGGTGGCCAGCATACCGACCGCGCTAATGCCTATGCCGAACATCCCAGCCGCTTTGTAAGCGATAAACATGGCGATACAGATACCGATGATCGGCAGCCACGTTGACTGCATGCCAACGGCCAAACCTGAGATTATTACGGTGGCCGGACCGGTCTCAGACTGCTCGGCGATCCTCTTAACCGGTGGGCCGGAAGTATAATATTCCGCCAGGAGTCCGATGGCGATTCCTACCAGCAGCCCGGCAAGCACCGCCCAGAATACACCAAGGGGCAGTCCAAGTTTCTGATTAATAATGTAGGTAATGATTACAAAAAAACCGGCGGCGATGAAAGTAGTATACCTCAGGGCTGAAGCCGGGCTGATGGCTTTGAGAATCTGTATGGAAAAGACTCCGATGAAGGAACAGAGCAGACCGCCCATAACCAGCAGGAGGGGCATGGCCATGTATGCGGAACGGTCGACGCCGCCCAGGGCCTCGAGGCTCATGGTCGCGCCGATGGCGATTGTAGCGATGATCGAGCCAACGTAAGACTCGAAGATATCCGCTCCCATGCCTGCGATATCGCCGACGTTATCGCCGACGTTGTCTGCGATCACACCCGGATTTCTCGGATCATCCTCCGGGATTCCGGCTTCTACTTTGCCCACTAAATCGGCTCCCACGTCAGCCGCTTTGGTAAAAATTCCGCCACCGACACGGGCGAAGAGCGCGATGGAACTGGCGCCCATGGCGAATCCATTAATATATTTAGCCGTTTCCGGATCACCCCCGTAAACCCAGAACCAGAAGCCTATGCCCAGAAGACCCAGAGAAGCCACGGAAAGACCCATGACCGCACCCGAATAATAAGAAACGTGCAAGGCGGCGGCCTGTCCTTTTTTATTGGCCGCTTCCGTGGTCCGGGAATTACCCCGCGTCGCGGCCGTCATGCCCATGACACCCGCCGTTATGGAGCATATCGCGCCGGTCACGAAGGCGATGGCTGTCCGGTAATCGACGGCCAGGACAAGCAGGATAAATACGATCACGATAAAGACGGCTAAATAGGAATATTCCTTTTTCAGAAAGGCCATGGCCCCATCGTGGATCAATTCCTCCAGTTCCTGCATGGTTTCATTCCCGTTTGGTTGTCTTTTAACGTACAGAAAGATCAGAAAGGCAACCATCAATCCGATAATCCCCAGAAAAGGGGCCACACCGGTTAAATCTAACATTAAACCTCTACCTCCTCCTTTGAGTTCGTGTACAGCACCTTGCGATTAAAGCGTTCTTGAGCTTCAGCCAATCCCTGGCCGAGAACCAATTCAACAGCGTCAACAGCAGTTTCCACCGAATGTTGAATGATCTTTTCTTCCTCGGGTCTGAACCTGCTCAACACAAAGCTTTCTCCAGACATTCGCGGATCAGACCGGCCAATTCCAATCTTGATCCGATTAAACTCGGTTGTTTTTAGATGTTCTATTATTGAAACCATGCCTTTATGACCACCCGCGCCCCCTTGGGCCGTGATCTTAATTCGACCTAATTCCACGTCCATATCATCATAAACAATCAGGATATCCCGAGTAGCCAGATCGAAATAATCTACAATCTGCCGCACCGCCCGGCCGCTTAAATTCATATAGGTCTGGGGCAAGAGGAGAAAGACCTTTGTACCACCAATCCTTCCCTGTCCTAAAAGACTTAAAAACCTTTTTTGATTCAGGTTGATTCCGTGCCGTTCGGAAAAAAGCTTTACGACCTCAAACCCGAGATTATGGCGTGTTCCGAGGTATTTTTGGCCCGGATTCCCCAAGCCGGCCACGAGGCGCACTAGGTATCCCCCGAAATCTGGATTCTCTTAAGATTCTTGATCTTCCGCAGAGGACTGCTCTTCCTCGTCAGAGGCGGCTTCCTCTTCTACCTCCTCACCCTCAAGACCTTCCAGTTCTTCTTCAACCGCTACCTCCTCTTCTATCCCCCGCGGTACAACCACAGTGGCAATAGTAAAAGTGGCGCCGGTTAATATTTCAACGCCTTCCACGGCTTGTATCGCACTCACATGAATGGATTGGCCCTTTTCCAGGTGGCTTATGTCAACATCGATCTTTCCCGGAATACTCTGAGGTAAAGCTGAGACGAGTAAAGTTCGCCGGACCTGCTGAAGCAAGCCGCCGTCTTCCTCGCCTAGGGCCGTGCCCGTAAGATTTACGGGTACTTCGACTTGTATCGGTTTATCCAGATCCACTTCATACAAATCCGCGTGGAGTAGCTCTCTGTGGACCGGATCGACCTGGTAATCCTTGACGGCCACGATCGTGTCTTGTTCTCCCTCTCCTTTACCCTCAATATTGAGACTGGCCATTGATAAACCTCCCTGCGCGGAAAAAATAAGGTTTCTCAGGTCTAAAGAATTGAAGGAGAGAGACTGAGTTTCTCTACCGCGGCCATAGAGCACGGCCGGAACCAAGCCCTTGCGTCTAAGCCGCCCGGCCGCACCTTTACCAGTATCCAACCGTACTGTGGCTGTTATTGATGATCTGTCTGCCATTTTCTTTTCCTTTGTCTTTTATGAAAGACCATATTTTAAATTTAAACAAATAAAGAACTAACTGAGTCATCTTCGTGGATACGCCGTATGGCTTCTCCTAGAAGATTGGCCACTGAAACCGGTCTGATCTTGGAGGATTTTTCGGCTTCTTCTTGAAGGGGAATGGTGTTGGCCACGGTAATGTAGTCCAATTTAGAATTTTCGATTTTTTCCAGAGCCGATCCGGAAAGAACCGGGTGAGTGCAGCAGGCGATAACCGATTTGGCCCCCCGTTCCATTATTGTTTCCGCGGCCAGACTCAGAGTACCAGCCGTGTCCACCATATCATCCACGATTATGGCCGTTTTCCCCTCGACATCGCCCACAATGTTCATGTATTCGACTTCGTTCGCCACGATCCTTCGTTTATCAATGATGGCTATGGTAGTATTCAACCTTTTTGCGTAAGCCCTGGCCCTGGCCACACCTCCGGCATCAGGTGATACTATGACCTGTTCTCCAAAATTCTGTTCCCTTATGAACTCTAAAATTATGGGCGCTGCAAACAGGTGGTCAACCGGGATATTGAAAAAGGCCTGGATCTGCCCGGCGTGGAGGTCCATGGATAAAACTCGTTGGGCCCCGGCCGTGGTGATAAGATCGGCCACCAGTTTGGCGCTTATTGGAACTCGGGGAGCGTCTTTTTGATCCTGCCGAGCGTAACCGTAATAAGGAACGACCGCCGTGATTCTTCTGGCGGAGGCCCGTTTTAGAGCATCAATAAAAATCAGCAGTTCCATAAGGTTATCGTTCACCGGGGAACATGTGGACTGAATGATGAATACATCACGGCCACGAACGTTTTCACCCAGTTCGACGAAAACCTCACCGTCTGAAAAACGACGCACCTGTGCCATTCCCAGAGGAAGCGACAGGTAGTCACATATCTCCTTTGACAGCTCCGGATTGGAATGGCCACTAAAAATAACAAGGCTATTACGCATGGGAAATTTGGTCTATTGCATTTTTGGCTGGGGTGGGAGGATTCGAACCTCCGCATGCAGGCTCCAAAAACCTGTGTCTTAACCGCTTGACGACACCCCAGTAGACGGCTTCGTCTTATCGATCATGAGGATTGAAACTAAAAGTTGACTCCGGTTTTCCTAAATATCCCTAAGCTTATTCGTATATCACTGAACCTGCTACTCTGGTATATTACACTCCGGAAGCAACTATCTCAACATGATAACTTATCTGGGGCGACTAGATATTGTGGGCTAAAATCACTTTCCATTGCCCCTGCCCTAGCACTTTCATCCTTTCTTGAGCCTGTTCCGCGTCACGTTTCCGGTTAAAGACACCGAAAACAGTCGGCCCGCTTCCGCTCATCAACGCTCCGGACGCGCCTTCGGCCATGAGCAGGCTTTTAATTTTTTCGACTTCGGGATATCGGGGCAAAACGACCGATTCAAGGTCGTTGTGCAAAACCCGGCTAATTGTGAAAGAACTCTCATTCAACCAAGTTTGTATAAGCTTTTTGGACTTGATTGTCAACTCTAATTTATAATTATTATAAACCCAGGCCGTGCCCAAGGGCCAGCCGGGATTCACCAATAAAAAATGGGTGATGGGCAGCTTAAGAGCGCTCGATATCCGCTCCCCGACACCCTGTACGAACGCCGCAGACCCGGAGAAAAGGAAAAAAGGGACGTCAGCGCCGAGACGAAACCCCAAGTCTACCAGCTTATTCTGATCAAGCGGCGAACCATAGAGGTTATTCAATCCCTTTAAGGTCGCGGCCGCGTCCGAGCTTCCACCTCCCAGTCCCGCGGCCACCGGGATGCTTTTATCGAGTGAAATTTCCACGCCAGGTTCGATCCCCGCCGCCAGATAAAATTCTTCAGCCGCCCGGACGATTAAATTATCACGGTCAGTGGGCAAATCCGCCCCCCGAACCGTGAGTTTGATACCCCGGTCTTCCTGCCGAACCAGGCTTACACGATCAGCCAAATCCAATTTTACCATTACCGTGTCCAGCAGGTGATACCCGTCGGACCGCCGGCCGACAATGGAAAGATGTAGATTCAATTTTGCCGGTGCGTTCAGGATTTGGGAAGATGATGAGCTGAATCGTTTGCCAAAATTATCTTCCATTTAGAACCACCATGAAATCAAGGATCTAGAGGAGTGCCATTCATTGATCGTTTTTCTTAAAAACGCCAAAAAATCATATAATTGCCGATAGTTATAAAGCAAGACTCTCTTTTAAAGCCTAGACAACCCTTTTACCGGGAAACGGAACTTATTTATAGCAATTACTTAAATTTTTACCGCCGCCTTTAAATAAATTTTTAGCTATATATAAATCAGGGCGGGTTGATCCCGCCCTGATTTGCCCCAACATTTTAGCGCTAATTAATTTTTACAGCGTAAAACTGGGTGGCTTGGCCACGCTTGACCAGGAACAGGATGACGTTATCCTTCTGGGCCTCGGAAATGGCGTCCTGATACACTTGAAGGTCTGTCACCTGCTTCTGGTCTATTTCCAGAATGATATCACCAGGCCTGAGACCGGCTTCGGCCGCCGGACCGTCTTGATCGACCTCGGCAATGATGACCCCGGATTTCGGATCTATTCGCAGGCGCTGGGCCAGTTCAGGAGTCAGTTCCTGGACCCTTATCCCTAGCTTTTCTTCTTTCGAGGGTTCGAAGACTGCCGCAATTTGCTCTTCATCGCGTTCCCCCAATTTGACGGAAATAGTTTTTTCCTTGCCTTTCCGAATTATCTTTACCTCGGCCACACTCCCGACCGGCGCCTGAGCCACTAGTGCGGGCAAGTCCGAATGATGCTTCAGCTCCTTCCCATTGAAAACCACAATTATATCGCCACGTTTGATCCCCGCCTTTTTGGCCGGACCATCCGGAAGCACGTCGGCTATCAGGGCCCCGGACCGGTTCTTCAGCCCAAAGGATTTGGCCAGTTCCGGTGTAACCTCCTGAAACATGACCCCCAGCCAGGCACGCGTCACTTTTCCTTTCTCTTTGAGCTGAGTTACTACGCCTTTGGCCATATCCACCGGAATGGCGAACCCGATACCCTGGCCCACGGCACTGATCATGGTATTTATGCCTATGACTTCTCCCTTCAGGTTAAGCAGGGGCCCGCCAGAATTACCGTGATTAATTGAGGCGTCGGTTTGGAGGAAGTCGTCGTAAGGTCCCGCGCCTATCACTCTACCTTTGGCGCTGATAATCCCGGCCGTGACCGTATGGTCAAGTCCGAATGGATTGCCGATTGCCACTACCCAGTCCCCGACTCTTACCTTTTCCGAATCCCCCAGCCGAACAAACGGCAGGTCGTTTTTGGCGTTTATCTTTATCAACGCGAGATCGGTAGTCGGGTCCCGCCCAATAATCTCCGCCTGATACACGCTTTCGTTCGCCAGCCGAACCGTTATCTCTTCGGCATTTTCTATAACGTGGTTGTTGGTAATTATGTATCCTTTCGAATCTATTATGAATCCCGAACCCAGTGATCGAGCTTTGCGTTCACGGGGCTGGGGCTGTGGACCGAAAAATTTATCGAAGAATTCGAATGGATCTCTCTCCTGACGAGGATTCCTTTGGCCGTGTGGGGTTCTGAAGCGTAAATATCCTCCCCGGCCCTTTACGACTCTGACCGTGGAAATATTCACCACGGCCGGCGAGACCTGCTCGGCCAGCTCCGCGAACGAGGCCGGAATCATCCGGGTCGGCTCAACTGCTTGAGAGGCCGCGGGACGGATAGCCAATATATACCCGGCCAATACCATGGTGACGAAGATCGTGCCCATCACCAGTAAACGCCTCCATGTATTAGAGGCTGAGATTGCGTTTATGTTCATGATAGTTACTCCTGTTGTTTTTTAGCCACGCTTCATTTTGAATGGGCCACGTATTTCATTCTGAGTTCATAAAGAAGATTTTTAAGTAAATTTTCTTCCTCTTCATCCAGATTGCCCGAAGTCTTTTCCTGGAGCATGACTAATATATCAATACTCTGTTTTGCCAGCGAGAGATTCAGCACTTTCTTGTTAGTGGCCGGATCCGGCATCTCCCCTAAGTGCAGAAGGACAGAAGAACTGAGCGAAAAAACGAAGGTCGAAAAGTTAATCACAGGCAACGGAGGGGCCTGGGTTGTATCATCTGGAGGGGGTGTTTCAGGCTCCGGCTCCGGTCTAGACGTTTCCCGCGCTTCCGGAGCAGCTTCGGCCTCAGGTTCGACCTCTTCTTTTGCTTCATGCTCAGTAGCAAATAATCGCCTGTCCTTGATCACAAATCCATTTTTTTCATCATCCGACATGGGGAGACTCCTTATCCGATAGCAAGCGTTTGATTGAAACTCAGTCAGATTGCTTGTTTAATGAACCGCCTGGAAGCCCCGCAAATTGTCTGGCTTCCAAAACCTTAGC
>JAZGHI010000155.1:0-4344 GCA_036480955.1 Candidatus Adiutricales bacterium | reverse complement strand
AAGAACGGTGGACAGCTAAATTTTCATTTATTTCAATAACAAACAGACGCGCATTTATTCCAACGGGCTATAATGAACGAGCACATACAGCCACTTTCCGTCTTGGCGCACGAAAGTTATAGTACGCCGGCTAGTTGTATTTATTTCTGAGTCGTTTTTCAGGCGCGCCTTAATTGTAACTTCATCAAACGAAATGGCGGTATCGCCAAAGACCTTCCACGTTCGGTTTTTAGACGTTGCGTCCCAACTCTCAAACTGATCGACCAGGGCTAATATATATTCTTTAAACGAGGCCTTACCGTAAAGCGGCGGAGCGTTTCCTCTAAAAAAAACGGTAGCATCCTCATGGGCTACGGCGAAATATGTTTCCAGGTTGCCTTCCTCAAAACCTTGTTCCGCATTTACCAGACTTCTTTCCAATTCTTCTTCCAATTTTTCAAGGTCTTCCATTTTCGGTCTCCTTTCCATCTTGGGTTTCATTTACGAATCTTCTTGTTTCTATCCTTCGAATCCCTCCTTTCCGCGTTCTTTGCATTTCGCAAGGCCAAAAAAAACTTCTACTCCTCCCCCTTAACCAACTCCCTTCCCAACCAGATTATCCGGCCAATGACCCTGACATCACTAATAAATCAACTACCAGGACGTGGGCCAATCCGGGTGCCAGGGTCGTTCGCTTTCAAAGGCCCTGGCCGCCTGGAGCACCAAATCGTCCCGGTGGCGGGGACCGACAATCTGAAGGCCGACCGGAAATCCGGCTTTTGACAATCCAGCCCGGACCGTGGCGGCCGGATGGAGAGAAAAGTTGAAGGGGATGGTAAAAGAGGCCACCGCCGCCGGTGTCTGCTTTCTGCCCTCAGTCTCTTCAGGGAACGGACCCTTGGCTAATGGCGGGTCAAAAGGCACGGTGGGCGTAACAAGCAGGTCAAAACGGTCGAAAATGTCCACGCACCAATCGTTGAGCAGACTCCGTTTGTGAGCCGCTTCCCCCCAGATTTCAGGAGTCATACTCCAACCCGTCTTGACGTTGGCGATAAAGGCTCTCCCGAATTCCTTTTCGCGCTCGGGAAGAAAGGGATGGAGGGTGGAGGCGTTTTCAAATCCGCTCAGCATGACCCAGTCGCGCCCGCCTGAAGGGGGGCCGCCTTTCACCTCGGCCACGCTGTGTCCCAGTCTCTCGAAAACCTTTACACCTTCTTCCACCAGGTCCGCCAGGTCGGACTGAACCACGGCATAACCCAGATCCGGCGAATAGCCTATCTTCAAACCGCTTGGTGAAGGTCTTTTTAGTTTTTCGACGTACGATACGCCCGGATGAGGCAGGCTCTTGGGATCGTAGGGAGAAGGACCGGCCACCTGGTCTAAAAAAAGAGCCGCGTCATCCACGGTCTTGGTCATGGGTCCGTAGACGGAGGTGTCCCGGTAATACCATTGCTTACGCGGGCCCATGGGTATGCGGCCGTAGGAAGTCTTGAGCCCGAAGGTGCCGGTGAAGCTGGCCGGGATGCGGATGGAACCGCCGCCGTCACTGCAGGTGACCAGAGGCAGGACACAGGCGGCCATGGCCGCGGCCGAACCCCCGCTGGAGCCGCCGGGGGTCCTTTCCAGATCCCAGGGCGACCGGGTCACACCGAAAACATGATTCTTGGTGATGGCCGTGTACCCGAATTCGGGTGTGTTTGTCTTACCCACCACAATAGCGCCGGCGGCCTTTAACCGGGCCACCTGGATCGAGTCCTGTTCGGCCATGTTGTCGCGGTAAGGTATCGACCCCATGGAGGTAATCATCCCTTCAACATTTTCCAGATCTTTCACCCCAAGCGGGATTCCCTCCAGAGGGCGGGCCTTCCCGCTCATGATACACTCTTCCGAGGCTTTGGCCTCGGCAAGCAGCTCGTCTTTATCGCGCCTGGCCACCACGGTATTCAAATCGGGATTGGTTTCTTCTATCCGGGCCAGCACGGCTTCCATCAATTCCACGGGCGATGCTTTCCGATCCCGCAGGTATCCGGTCAATTCCACCAAGGTCATCTTCAGAAGTTCATTCATGAACGCCTCCCATAGATTAAAGGAAAAGATTAATTATTTATTATAAGTAATTATTATTAAGGAGTATTTTTGATTAACGTTTTAAATCTATAAATAGCATCATATAACGAGATCGTAGGGGCAACCACGGGGGATTGCCCCTACACCCGATTCCTTAGTACAAATAGTTACGTAATAGGCTTCGGGTTGTGCGTAATTGTATCCCTTTAACCGTATTGAATGACGTTGAGAGGCTTTCTGATCAGGTTTCATCCTAGGGAAATTCCGCGACCATTCGTTCAATCAAAGCCCCGGCTCGTAATCGTCCAGAATTTTCCCGCTGCGGGCCTTGTCCACTATCTCATCCAGGTCGGATCCCATATCCACGCCCAGCTCTTGAGTTCTCTTTTTGGCCCATAACCCTACATTACGGTCATCATTGTAAAAATCGTCACGCTGACGTGTCCTGGGATCGAATTCCTTCAATCTTTGGGATTCAGTCTTGTGAAGCGCGAAACGGGACATGACCCTGACCATCGATTCGCCGTCGCAACTTTCGCATTTCACGTCCTTTTCCTCTTCCGGTTTAAAGATAAGGGCGCTGGTAATTAAGCCGCATGCTTCACATTGATATTCATAAATGGGCATTTTTAATTCCTTCTTGTCCCTTTAATTGATCTCTAACCTTAAAGCTGATCGGCCACGGCTTCCGAGAACTCGGTGGTGGAGCTCGTTCCTCCCTGGTCGGGGGTCAGATATTTTCCTTCATCATACACTTTCGCCACGGCCCTTTCCAGACGCTCGGCGGCCTCTCCAAATTCCAGGTATTCGAGCATCAAAGCGGCTGACAGAATGGTGGCCGTGGGATTGATGATATTCTGGCCGGCGATATCAGGGGCCGTGCCGTGGGCCGACTCAAAATAGGCGTAATCTTCACCGTAGCAGCCGGACGAGGCCAGTCCCAGGCCGCCGATCAGACCGGCCGCGGCGTCGGACAGGATGTCACCGTAAAGGTTGGGCAGAACGACCACGTCCAGTTGATGGGGTCTGCTTACCAGCCGGTGGGCAAAATCGTCCACAATGAGGGTCTCGAATTCAATATCAGGATAAGATTCGGCCACGGTCTGGGCAATGTTTCGGAAAAGGCCGTCACTGGTAGGCAGCATATTGTGCTTCGTGCCGCAGGTAACTTTTCCCGGCCGGCCTTGCGATTTGCGTTTCCGGGCCAGTTCGAAAGCGAACCGGATTACCCTTTCCGAGCCTTTTTGAGTGATCACCTTCAGGGCAAACCTTCCCGGTCCCATGTCCGCCACAGGCCGCCGGGCGGACAGGCTGTTTATATTCAGGGGCCGGAGGTCTTCCAGGTCTCCTTCGGCCAGAAGGTATAAGTCTTCCAGGTTTTCTCGAACGATGACAAAATCAATGCCTTCCGGAGAGGCCAGCGGGCTTTTCTGGCCCGGCAACCAGCGGGCCGGACGCACGTTGGCGTAAGTCTCCCGGCCCCATCTCAAGTAGAACAGGACCGGAACGCTTCCGCCGCTGGTGGCTCCGAAAAGCGTGGCGTCAGACTTGTCGATAGCGTCTTTCGCTTCCCTGGGAAAGCGGGAGTTATGCAATTTAAAAGCCTCATCGCCCACCAGCGGATAGACCCATTCGATGTCAAGATCAAGCCGGTCAATAAGGGCCACGGTGGGTCTTACGGCCTCAGGGGAAGCGTCCTCGCCCTCGATAACCACTACCTTCTTTTTCACTCGCCCCATGGTCATACCTATTCTATGGTACTCCTTGCCTGAAACCTTCCTTACAGCCGTCCGGCCCCCACCAGAGCCAGGGTTTCGTTAACTCCATCCTCGATCAGGGCCGCCCGGGCGTCCCTGAAAATCTTTTCAATGACGTATTCCCTTGAAAGCCCGTTCCCGCCGAAAACCTGGATGGCTTCACTGGCCGCCTTGAAGGAGGTCTCTGTGGCCATCACCTTGGAGGCAATGGAGTATTCCAGAGCCGTAGGCTGCATGTTCGCAGTCTGTTCTGAGTTGTAGACCCAGACCCGCCGGGATAAAGAACGGGCCGCTTCCACTGAAGCGAACATATCGAAGAGCTTGAGTTTAATATTCTGGTGCTCGATGATGGGTTTTCCGCCCTGTATCCTTTCGCGGGCGTATTTAAGCGCCTCATCAAAAGCTGAATGGGCCGTACCGCAAAAGACGCAGCCCATCCACATGTTGGCCCCGGCCAACTGCACGTCAATAGCCATTTTATAAAAAGCGGGGTCTGAAACGACCATGTACTCTTTCGGAAGCCTTACGTCGTCGAAAAAAA
>JAZGHI010000154.1:0-9636 GCA_036480955.1 Candidatus Adiutricales bacterium | reverse complement strand
GCGGCAAAGGCCTCTTCCGCGTGCTCCTTCAGAATCCGGCCCGCCTGAGTCAGGCTGTTTGTCCGGCCCTCCCTCAGAAACAAGCGCTCACCCAATTCGTCTTCCAAAGCCCGGATGGACTGGCTGACCGCCGGCTGGGTCCTGAACAGAATTTCGCCGGCCTTAGAAAAACTTTTTTCTTTGGCCACCACCAGGAAGACGTGTAATTTTTGGGAGTCGAGTATCATAAATATAACTTATATAATTAATAAAAATTATTAATTTGATTTATATATTTAACACAGCCATAATAAATGCGCAAGCAGGAAAAAAACGGGTTTATTTACTTATTCACCTCAATAATCAAAAAAGGAGCGAAAAAAATGCCGGTTGAAGCCGTTGTAGGAGCAAACTGGGGAGATGAGGGAAAAGGAAAGATAACAGACTTCCTGGCTGGACGCGCGGATTTTGTGGTCCGGTTTCAGGGGGGGCGTAACGCCGGCCACACCATCATAAACTCCTACGGAAAATTCGTGCTGCACCTTCTGCCTTCAGGCGTCTTTCACCCGGACGTCACAAATGTCCTGGGCACTGGAGTGGCTTTGGATATCCCCACTTTTTTAGAAGAACTGGACATATTAAAAAAGAAAGGTGTGCCAGAGCCGAACGTCCTTGTCTCGGACCGCGCTCAGGTGGTCATGCCCTTCCACGTTCTGTTTGACCAATACGAAGAGGAGCGGTTGGGAGAAGCCGGTTTTGGTTCGACCAGAGTGGGAATAGCCCCCTTTTACGCGGACAAGTACCTTAAGCTCGGTGTCCAGGTGGCTGACCTTTACCACCCTAACCGTCTCCGCAGCCGGCTCGAAAAATCCCTGAGCGCGAAAAACGTGCTGCTCGAACATCTCTATGGCAAGCCTAGAATCTCAGTGGATGACATAATGCAGGATATAATGGAATCGGCCGAACGTTTTCGTCCTTTTGTCCGCGACACTTCCCTTTTGCTCTTTGAGGCGTTGAAGCAGGAAAAACGTATCCTTCTGGAGGGACAACTCGGTGCTTTAAGGGATCCTGATCACGGCATTTATCCATACCCCACTTCGTCCTCTCCGCTAGCCGGATTCGGCAGCGTTGGCGCCGGCGTGCCGCCATGGGCCATCAAAAGTGTCTTCGCGGTCACCAAGGCTTACTCCACGTGCGTTGGAGCCGGTCCTTTTGTTACCGAAATCTTCGACAGGGAAGCCGAGGTTTTACGGAACCGCGGGGGTGACTCCGGTGAATACGGGGCCACCACTGGCCGGCCCCGTCGAGTGGGCTGGTTCGACGCGGTGGCTACCCGTTACGGCTGCCGCCTGCAGGGCGCCACGGAAATCGCTCTGACCATGCTGGACGTTCTCAAGTACCTCGATGAGATTCCTGTCTGTACGGCCTACGAAATAGAGGCGAAAACAACCCGAATTTTTCCGACCTCGCCGTATCTGGAGGAAGCCAGACCGGTCTATGAATATCTGCCGGGGTGGAAGTCTGACCTAACCCAATGCCGATCCTTTATGGATCTGCCGGATCGCGCCAGGCAATACATAAGACGTATCGAAGAATTGGCAGGCGTGCCCGCGGGTTGGATATCCGTGGGACCCGAGCGGGAGGCTGTATTTCGGCGTAGTTAAACACCGGAGATTATGATAAAGGTAGCTATCGCCACTGAGGATGAGGTTGTTTAAGGTTTTTTAATTTATTTGCGAGGAGTAT
This sequence comes from Candidatus Adiutricales bacterium, assembly GCA_036480955.1. GTDB lineage: Bacteria > Desulfobacterota > Desulfarculia > Adiutricales > JAFDHD01 > JAZGHI01. The sequence goes on along the minus strand of JAZGHI010000154.1, from coordinate 7,911 downwards.
TTTAAGGGCGCCGCCAGCCATCATGACCCTGAAAGCAGTCCTGTTCGATCTCGATGACACTTTGATTGCGGAAGAGGCTTCAGCACAAGCTTCTTTCCTGGCCGCCTGTGGTTTGGCGGAGAAAAAATACGGGCTCAATCCGGAAGAACTCCACGTAAGTGTCCGCCACCGGGCCAGAGAGTTGTGGCGGTCCTCAAAGGCGATTGACTACTGCCGGACCATTGGAGCCAGCTCCTGGGAGGGCCTTTGGGCCAGGTTTCTGGGAGACGGTCCCAGCCTTGAATACCTCCGCCATTGGTCTCCGGAGTATCGCCGCATGACCTGGTCAAGGGCTTTGTCCGATCACGGAGTATCCGATCCGGTTCTATCAGATGAATTGGCCGAAGCGTATATAAAAGAAAGGCGGCAAAAGCACCTGGTTTTTCCTGACGTAGAGGGCGTCCTTAAAAGCCTGAAAGGAGCGTATGCGCTGGCTCTTATCACCAACGGATTAATAGATATTCAGTATGATAAGATCAGGGGAGCCAATTTGGAAAATTACTTTGACATCATTACCGTTGCTGGTGAAGTCGGAGTTGGAAAGCCGGACCCACGGATATTTCAGGTGACCTTGGACCGGCTCGGAGTCAACCCTGACGAGTCTATTATGGTAGGAAACAGCCTTAAACGTGACATAACGGGCGCCCGGCAAGCCGGTATCAAAGGATTCTGGGTAAATCGATCGGGCGAAGAGCCGGCCGGCGACGTTCGACCGGACGCGGTTCTTACTGACTTTTGCGCCCTGTCTGACTTCTTGTCTTAAATTAAGATCCATGATTTGATTTAATTGATACTGAAGGATCAGACCGGGAAAATCATATTGGTCTTTATTTACAGATCGGAAAAGCGTTATAATTATAGTAGGATTGACCTTAAATCTTTACCTTGTTTTGATTCCGGTACTTTTTATAGCGATTCACCTAACGGGAGGAATCATAAGATCATGGACTCCGATAACATTCTGATATTCGGTGGAAGCGGGAGCCGGAGACTGACCGCGCGTATTTGTGAGTATTTGGAAGTAGATCCGGCTAAAGGCGAGACCCTCACTTTTTCAGAAGGCAACACCTTTGTGCGCGTCCTGGAAAACGTCCGCGGCAGAGGGGTATATGTGGTTCAGTCCACTGTCTTTCCGGCCAACGACAATTTCATGGAACTGCTCTTCTGGATCGACGCTCTCAAAAGGGCCAGCGCGGAGACGGTAACCGCTGTCATCCCTTATTTCAGCTACGCCAAGGGGGACAAAAAAGACGAGCCCCGGGTTTCGATCCGGGCCCGGGTATGCGCTGACGCTATCGAGGCCGCCGGAGCCGACCGGGTGGTGACCATGGATCTCCACTCCCAGCAGATACAGGGTTTTTTCCGAATTCCGGTTGACAATCTGTACGCGCTTCCTATTTTATGTGAGCGGATCAAAACCCTGGGAATGAAAGACTGTGTGATTGTCGCCCCTGACGCCGGGTTTATTAAACAGGCCAGAAAATACGCCTCGTATCTGGGGACCCCCATCGTCATCTCCGACAAGCAGAGACAGGGCCATGATGAAAAGGCGGAGATTCTGGAAATAATCGGGAACGTTGAAAGTAAAACCGCGATCATAGTAGACGACTTCACCATCTCGGGCCGGACACTGGTCGAAGTTTCAAACGGGCTGGCCCGGCGTGGCGCGAAAAGGGTGTTAGCCATGGTCACTCACGGGGTTCTGGCCGGAGATTCGATAGAGCTTCTGGATGAGAGCCCTATCGAGAAGCTTTTAATTACCGATTCCGTGGAGAACCAACCGGTCCTGTTCTCAGATAAAATAGAGGTAATATCAGCGGCGCCTCTGTTTGGTGAAGCCATAAAAAGAATACATTTTCGAGAAAGCATCAGCGAAATGTTCCCGTTATAAGGGCAGCTTCCGGGCAGGGTAAAACCGCCGCATACAATATTTAATTTTTAATTTTAAATTTTAAATAAAAAGTTCTGTGAGGAAAGGTAATGTTGGACATCCGTTTGATTCGAGAAAATCCGGAAGAAGTTAGAAAAGCGCTCCTGAAAAGAATGGATCAGGTGGACTTTACGGAGTTGTTGGATTGGGACCGGCAAAAGAAAGCACTGATCGGAGACATGGAAAAATTGAGGGCTCAGAGAAATAAGACTTCTTCGAAAATCGCCGGAATGGACAAGAAGAGTGACGAAGCCCGGAAACTGATGGCGGAAATGAAGACCGTGTCGGCCCGGATAAAAGAGCTGGAGACCGGAATTTCAGAGAGGGACCAAAAGATCAATGACTTTTTGGTGATATTGCCGAATATCCCGGACAAGGACGTACCGGCCGGGGGAAAAGAAAATAATGTAAAAATCAAGGAGTGGGGTGAAAAGCCGGTCTTTGATTTTGAGCCAAAAGACCACGTTGAGCTGGTTACGGAGCTTAATCTCATCGATTATGAGCGTGGGGCTAAGATGGGCGGCAGCGGCTTCTGGCTTTACAAAGGACTCGGGTCCTTGATTGAGTGGGGACTGGTCAATTACTTTGTGGAAGAACACCTGAAAGATGGATATGAATTCATCCTGCCGCCGCATCTTTTAAATTATGATTGCGGTTATACGGCCGGCCAATTCCCGAAATTCGAGGACGACGTTTTTAAATTAGAGGCCCAGGGCGGGGGATTATTAAAACTTTTCCTGGCGCCAACCGCTGAAACGGCCCTGATAAATTTTCACCGGAATGAGACTCTGCAGGAAGACGAACTGCCAAAAAAATATTTCGCCTACACTCCCTGCTACCGGAAGGAAGCCGGAAGCTACCGTACCAATGAAAGAGGCATGATCCGGGGACACCAGTTCAACAAGGTGGAAATGTTCCAGTTTACTTTGCCTGAAGAATCTGACCAGGCCTTGGAAGAACTGATCGGCAAGGCGGAAAGACTGGTGCAGGGCCTGGGACTGCACTATCAGGTTTCCAAACTCGCGGCTGAAGATTGCAGCGCGTCCATGGCCAAGACCTACGACATAGAGGTCTGGATACCCAGCATGGAAGAGTATAAAGAAGTCAGTTCTGCCTCTAACGGCCGCGATTATCAGACCAGGCGGGGAAACATCAGGTTCAAGAGACGCGCCGGGAAAAGGACCGAGTATGTCCACGCCCTGAACGCTTCGGGCCTGGCCACCAGCCGGCTGCTTCCAGCCATGGTGGAACAATTTCAGCAGAAAGACGGGAGCTTTGTCGTGCCGGAAGTTCTCAGAAAATGGGTTGAGCGGGAGACTGTATCCATTGATCAATAATCTGAACAGATCACTCTTCTGTTGATTTAATGCATTGGGAAAAACTGGGGGTAAAAATGTCACTTTCTTCTCTTTCTCCTCTTGACGGCCGGTACGCCTCACAAACGGCGGGTCTGTCGAATTATTTCTCCGAAGGGGCTTTGATCAAATATCGGGTCCGAGTGGAGATCGAATGGCTGCTGACCATGTCCGGGCGAGAAGAGATTTCCCATGTCCGGTCCTTTTCACAGGATGAAAATGAATTTTTGCGTTCTATAATCCAGGAATTTAGCGAAAAGGAAGCCCAACGGGTCAAGGACATCGAAAAAACGACCAATCACGATGTAAAATCCGTCGAATATTACCTCAAGGAGCGTCTCGAGGGCACTTCGCTGGAGAACATGAGCGAATCAGTGCATTTCTGCTGTACGTCAGAAGACATTACCAACCTCTCCTATGCCCTTATGTTAAAAGAAGGAATAAATAATGAGTGGCTGCCGCGGGCCAGGCAAATTGTCAAGCAGGTTACTGATCTAGCCGAGGAAACAGCCGATACACCCATGCTGACCAGGACCCATGGACAGCCGGCCACACCATCAACCCTGGGTAAAGAACTGGCTGTCTTTGTTTACCGCTGGCAAAGACAACTCAGACAGCTTGAAAAAGCGGAATACCTGGGAAAATTCAATGGGGCCGTGGGGAGCTATAACGCCCACGTGGCGGCCTATCCTGACGTGCCGTGGGAAGACATATCACGTGATTTAATCGAGCGTTTGGGGCTTGATTTTAATCCCCTCACTACCCAGATTGAACCGCATGATTACCTGGGCGAGATATTTCATAACGTGATCCGCTTCAACAACATCACCCTGGATTTTGACCGGGATATGTGGACCTATATCTCACTCGATTATTTCAAGCAAAAGCTAGTCAGCCGGGAGGTGGGCTCATCCATAATGCCCCACAAGGTCAATCCCATACAATTTGAAAATTCAGAAGCCAACCTCGGGCTCAGCAATTCCCTTCTGGACCATCTGGCCATGAAACTTCCAGTCTCGAGGCTTCAAAGGGACTTGTCGGACTCTTCGGCCCTGAGAAATATTGGTTCCGCGCTCGGGTACTCTTTGCTGGCCCTGGACTCTACGCTTAAGGGCCTGGCCCGCGTTCAGGTCAATGAGAAGGTGTTGCGGGAAGACCTGGAAGAGAGTTGGGAAGTCCTGGCCGAGGCCATACAGACGGTCATGCGCAAAAGCGGTCTCGAAAACCCATACGAGAAGATGAAAGAACTAACCAGAGGACAAGAGATCAGCCGCGGGACGATCCGGTCGTTTATAAAAACCCTCGATCTTTCCGAGGAGGACAAAAAGCGGCTTCTTGAGCTTACACCCGCCGGATATATCGGTATGGCCGCAAAGCTTATCCGCAACATCTCCGATTAAATATGCGGGACAGACTTTCTTACAAAAAAGCCGGGGTGGACATCGAGACGGCGGACGCTGCTAAAGAATTGATGGCCGTCAGCCTGGAAACCGATGATACAAGGGTCTTGAACAGAATCGGAGCCTTTGCCACCCTCCTTGACGGCAGGTTCCCGGACTATGAATACCCTGTTCTGGTGATAAAGACCGAGGAGCCGGGCTCAAAACAAAAGCTTGCCTTCGAGTATAATCGTGTCCAGTCAATATGCTTTGACCTGGTCAACCATCTCGTAAATGACATTATAGTGATGGGGGCCAGACCGCTGTCGGTTCAGGACACTATTATCTGCGATCACCTGGAAAAGGAAACGGTCAGCGAGATCGTCAGTTCCATCGCGAGAGCCTGCCGTGAACAAGATTGCGTTCTTACTGGTGGAGAAACGTCCGAACAGCCTGGGGTTATCAAGGACGGCGGTTACGTCCTTGCGGCCAGCATCATCGGAGTGGTGGAAAAATCCGGTATAATTGACGGGTCTAAAATTGCGGAAGATGATGTGGTTCTGGCTGTGGCTTCTAACGGTCCGCACACCAACGGCTATTCTTTAATACGGGCCTTGATCGACCGCGGCCCCGAAATCCTGGATTCAAATATCGAGGGGGAAACCTTCCTGAGAGCCATCCTCAGGCCTCACAAGTGCTACTACCAGGACTTCCGCGGCCTGTTTCATTTCCCTGAAATCCATGGTCTGGCCCACGTTACAGGAGGAGGCATTGAGGGGAACCTTAAACGGATTTTGCCCGCACATGCCACCTCGGTCATTGATCTGGACGCGATTCGGATCCTGCCGATTTTTAAAGCCATACGGGAAGCGGGAAATATAGATCAGTCGGATATGCTTCGGACCTTTAACCTGGGAGTAGGAATGGTGATGGTGGTCGCAAAAGGGGCCGTGGAGCAAGTTCAAAAACACCTTTCAGGTAAAGGGTGTGATAATTACCTGATTGGAACGATAACCAGGGGAAATGGTGAAGTAAATCTTCGAGGGAGGCTCAATTGGTAAAAAACATCGCTGACCGGTTGCTGTCTAGAGTGGATGAAAAGAAAAATCCGTGCATTGTCGGCCTGGACCCGAGGGTGGAACAGATCCCCGAGCATTTGAAGGCGGACAAGAAGGACTACACCAATCCTTTTGAGGCTGTTCGGGATACGATTATCGAGTTCAACCGATTACTGATCGATGCCCTAAAAGACATAGTCCCGGCCATAAAACCTCAAATGGCCTTTTTTGAACAATACGGCAGCGCGGGTGTCAAGGCCTTTGAGGAGACGGTTTCATATGCGAAAGAAAACGGTCTGATAGTAATCGAGGATGCCAAACGGAACGATATCGGCAGCACGGTCCAGGCTTACGCCAACGGCCATCTGGGAGAAGTGGCCATGCTCGACAACAGCCGAAAGCCCTCATTTGACGCGGATTTCCTGACCGTGTCGCCTTTTTTAGGCAGTGACAGTCTGGCGCCCTTTGCTGAAGTCTGTAAAGAGTATGGCAAAGGAATATTTGTTTTAATCAAGACATCGAATCCTTCTTCGGGCGAGATTCAGGATCAGATAGTGGCCCATAAAGCCACTGTATCGGAAATGCTGGCCGCTTACGTAAACAAAGCCGGGCTGGACCTTGTAGGCGAACGCGGTTATTCGAGTCTCGGGGCAGTGGTCGGAGCCACTTATCCCGAACAGGCCGTGCATTTAAGAAAAATCATGCCAAAGGCAATCTTCCTGGTACCGGGATACGGCGCTCAGGGCGGTACGGCCGACGAGGTTACACCCTGTTTCAACGATGACGGGTATGGAGCCCTGGTCAATTCTTCCAGAGGCATTATATTCGCTTATCAGAAGGAACCATACCGGAGCAAGTATGGCCCGGAGGAATTTCACCTTGCGGCCAGGGACGCGGCCATCGACATGCGAGATGATGTTGTAAAAGCTCTAACTAAAGCCAAAAAACTGCCCAAATGGTAAGAAATATCCTGGATTTCAGGCCGTCTAGTCATTCAACCTGGTCGTCTCTTACCCAAAATACCTTCGACTTAAAAAAACACATGAAAAAAGCCGATTATAATAAAATTGCCTCTTTTTATGATAAAGGGCATGTCATTAGAGAAAAGAACCTGAAGCTCTGGATAAATATGATTTCCGAACACTTAACCATCGACGCTGATACAAAATTGCTGGATATTGGATGCGGCACGGGAAGGATTGCCCTACCATTGGCCGCCGCGTTGCCCATAAGTGTCACCGGGGCTGATTCATCCTGGGCCATGCTTGAAAAGGCAAAAAATAAGGACACAGACAGGCTTGTCAACTGGGAATATCAGGACGCGGAAAGTCTCACCTTTCCTGATGAATCATTCGACGCGGTTTTTATGTCCCACCTGCTGCACCACCTGGATGCACCCCGGCAGGCGCTAGGTGAGTGCGTGAGAGTGCTTAAAAAACCGGGTGTAGTTTTAATCAGATACGGGGCCATGGAACAGATCAGAGACGATTACCGGCATACTTTCTTCCCGGAAACACTGGAAATAGATGAGCTCAGGACACCATCGGTAAAGGCGGTGGAGAATTGGCTTAAAAAGGCCGGTCTAACATCCATTAATTCAGTAGAAGTCAGGCAGGAGACATTTGAAAACAATGAACAGCTTCTATACGCCACCAGGCACAAGCTTACCTCTGTCCTTACCATGATTTCGGAACAGGCCTTTAACGAGGGATTCAAAAAATTAAACGATTACATATCAGGCCATCCGGACGATCCCTGGCTGCTTGAAAACAGACTGACCCTATCCGTGGGTTATAAATTTTAGCCATTAATGAATTAGGCCGCTTTAAATATTTGACCTTTATGGACCACTGGTGGGAAATGGGATTAGCTTGAAGGTTCCGAAAGAGTAATCCCACAGAGGTAGTATTTCAGTTTCATATGAGCGATTTCGGTTTGAAAGTGCCAATAGGTGCCGGTTAGCGGTTATGGCAAGTTATCGTCAAACATGGAAGATCGGAAATTATTTCGCATGCTAGCTAATTTTGTATCTTGAATTGAATCATGAAATGCACGTATTGTTTATCTGAGGATATCAATTCTATGGCACAACATACAGTGCCCACATTTAATCAACCTGTATACTCCACATACCTTCTCGACTCGGTCCC
>JAZGHI010000153.1:0-8276 GCA_036480955.1 Candidatus Adiutricales bacterium | reverse complement strand
CTGGTCGATCCCAAAAAAATAGAATACGTCATCAGCAATCATACTGAGATGGACCATTCAGGCGGACTGCCCATATTGATGCACCTCATTGGGCAGGATAAGCCGGTTTATTGTTCGAAGATGGGTTACCGGAACCTGACGGGTCATTTTGGAGACAAGTTCAACCTTCAGGCTGTTGATAAGGATACCGAGCTGAATATCGGCTCAAGAACCCTTTCTTTTTTGGAAACCAGGATGGCCCATTGGCCGGACAGTATGTTCACAATTGTAAACGAGGACGATATCCTCTTCTCCAGCGACGCCTTTGGCCAGCATTACGCCGGGTGGGAACGGTTCGACGACCAGGTCGGCGACGCTATTATGCCTCACGCGCTGAAGTATTACGCCAATATCCTTCTGCCGTATTCACCCCGGATCGCCAAGCTCATCGTCCAGGTGGCTGAGGCCGGTCTGAACCCAAAAATCATCTGCCCTGATCACGGGGTATTATGGCGGGAAAATCCGTCCAAGATTATCGAGGCCTACTCCCGATGGGCGGCGCAAAAACCGTCCAAAAAGGCCGTGGTGGTGTACGATACCATGTGGGAAAGCACCCGAAAGATGGCTGAAGCCATTGTCGACGGCTTGATAGAGGAGAATGTGGAGACACAGTGCATGCGTCTTCGCACTATTCATCGAAGTGACGCCATAACCGAGATTATGGAGGCCGGGGCCGTTCTGATCGGTTCCCCGACCCTGAATAACGGTCTCTTCCCCACAGTAAGCGATTTTCTCTGCTATATGAAGGGCTTAAGGCCGAGAAACAAACTGGCGGCTGCTTTCGGTTCCTATGGCTGGACCGGTGAATCAATCAAACTTATCACCGCGGAACTGGAAGCCATGAAGCTTGAACTAATAGACCCTGGCCTTTCAATCCACTGGGTGCCGGACGATAACGGCTTGAAGAAGTGTTTTGAACTGGGCCGGAAGGTTGGGCGGGCCCTGGCCGGTATTGAAAGGTGATAGAAATGAAAAAATGGAAATGCACAGTCTGCGGCCAAATCCATGAAGGCCAAACGCCGCCGGATAAATGCCCCGTCTATGGGGCGTCAGAAAAGGATGTCAAGAAAATCATTTGAATGTCCTCCAGTTCTTTCACTCTCCCATCCATTCATAAGCGGCCAGGGCCAGGATTGTCGTCCCATCGATTATCTTTCCGGACTTAACCATTTCTTTGACCTCGGAAAGTTTTACAATCTCCACCTGGTCGATCTCTTCCATATCTTGCCAATCGGATGAAATCAGGGTCAGATTCCTGGCTGTGAAGACGTGTATCATTTCGGTTGAATAGCCCACGTTCGGGGCGAAAGTCATCAGTTTCCGCCAGGAATCGGCTTGATAACCGGTTTCTTCTGTCAGCTCGCGCCGGGCCGCGGTCTCGATGTCCTCGCCGGGATCCAGTTTTCCGGCCGGGAATTCGACTGTCTCCTGTTTGACGGCGTAGCGGTACTGGCTGACCATCAAGGTCTGGTCCGGCTCCAACAATGGAATCACCACGATGGCGGAGGGATGTGAGATTACCAGACGTTCCTTTATTTCCCCGTTACCCGTGCGGACCCGGTCTAGATCAGCACTGAAGCTATGAGCGTATAAACTGCCCAGAGTCAAAATTTTTGATTCCACGGTAAAATCCGTATCAAATATTTAATTTCAGGTTATCAGAAGAAAATTAGATCCCGGCCATCAAAACGAACTGTTTTTAATTGTTCGGCCGTTAATGAACCGAGTGTAGAGTGAAGGCGGGGAAGATTGAAAATAATAATCTTCTCGGCCGGCTCGAGCATGTTCAGGTCTTCGGATAGTTCTTTGGTCTTGAGATTGAAGATGAATACCATGTTTTCAGCGTATTTCAGAATCCGGCCAACACCTGAACTATGAGACCCGATGGGCTCGTCGTCCATGGGCGCGATTTCAATTCCCAGGTTTCCCATGTATTCGCGCAAGAACGCGAAATGAATATTCCAAAGATTATCCCCGACTTTGACTACATAAATCCCGTAATAATTAATCGGTTCTTTTTTGAGCTTAGCCACCGCGGATTCGACCCTGCCGGCGTCCGCGCTACTGGGCGGGGTTTCAGCCTCAGAGTCCGGGGCTGTTTTATCTCGAACCACTTGAGCCACGCTTTTTTGAGCCTCCCGGGCCGGCGCTGATCTCTCAGCGGTCTTTTCTTCTGATGGCGTTTCCTCGGTAGATTTCCCAAGAACCCGGTTGATAATCCTCCAGAAGCCAGATTTTTCAGCCGGAGCCGTTTTTTCGGGTTGTTTTTCAGCCATGGCCACAGCGCCTGGCTTTTCGGTGGGCTGGGTTTGATTTTTATCTTCGCGGATCCGGTCTTCCGCTAGTGATGCCGATAATGTTTCTCCAGCTTTTATATCTTCCTCGGGTATTTTTAACTGGCGGAGGAATGTTTTGGGGGAAAGAGGTTTTTCTTTCTTCTGCTTTTTTATCTCGGCCAATATTTCGTTTAAGGGGATCTCTTCTTTCCCGATTCGGATAGTCTCCCCGGGTTTGACTACAATGTATACGCTTTTTTTAAGTCCGAATTCTTCCTTCCGTTCCTTGGTAGCGCTGCTTAAATCCTCCTCTTTTTCCTGCTTAATTTTTTCGCTGACGGCTACTGGAGCTTTCTGGGGTTCCGTAATTCTGTCTTCCAGTTTCGAACCGGCTTGAACAGGGGATGGAGTGGGTGTTTCCTCCGACGGGTTGGAAAACCAATCTAAATAAATGCCTAGAATAATGATAATCCCGCATACCACTATAACCACAGGGACAATCCATACCCAGGGGCGTGTTTTCCAGGGTGGTTTTTTCAAATTCGCGGTTTGTTTGGTCATGGTCGCATTACCTCACTTTACTGCAATTATGAAAAAAAATCAGAGAGGAGTTACCGACTGTCAAGGGGCAGCCTGAACTCCACAGTCGTGCCGATATTTTCTCTTGCCGTGACTTTGATTTCGCCATCATGATCTTCAATAATTTTCTTTGTCATGGCGAGGCCCAGGCCCAGGGCGCCTTCCTTGGTGGTAAAAAAAGGATTAAAAATGTCGTCCATGACCTCCGGCGGTATCCCCGAACCCTGATCGCTCAACCGGAAGAGGAGATGATCCCAGCTCAGCTCGGTCAGAATGGCCAGCCGGCCGCCGCGCGGCATGGATTCCACGGCGTTTTTAATAATATTCAAACAGGCCTGCTTAATGAGGAAGGGATCGAGAGGAACAGAAGGAATGTCGGGCTCCTGGATAAGGTCCAGTTTGATTCCTGTTTCATCCCAATCCTGGTTGAGCAGGTCTATGGATTCCTTAACGATTACATTAAAATCAGAACTTTTTCTCTTCATCTCCAAGGGCCGGGTAAGCTCCCAGATATTTCTCAAGACGGATTCAAGACGGCGGACTTCTTCCACGATTACCCTGCCTCTGGCCAGGCATTCACCGTCTTCGAGACAGCCCACGGATATGAGACTTTGCGCGTACCCTCCCAGTGCCATGAGCGGATTGCGCATTTCATGGGCGATATAGGTGGCCATTTCCTCCACCGCGGCCAGCCTCTGTGAGTGGGCCTCGTTTCGCAGGCGGGATACCCGCTTTTCTACTAACGAAAGCAGCTTCCAGAGTATCATGGCTGCTCGATGATCGATCATCGAGACACCCTTTGGCAGTACTGTCTGAATCTCTGGAATCAACTCTTCGTGTCCGGTCAATTCCATGACCATGCTCAGATTTTCGATATTCATAATTTTTTGATAATGGTCATAAGTCGGGATGCCCTTCCGCTTGGCGTATTCAAGACCGGGAGCTTCCGGATTGGGGTCGACCACCGCGACTATCTCAACGGCTGGAGAGTGAGCGTTCTTTTCAAGAGCCTCCAGAAGTTTAAGAAACTGCTTGAGAGCACGGCCGCCTCCGATTACGGCCACCCGGTCATGATAAAAGGCCTTTTTCAATTTCGTTAGAACCTCACTTAATATTAATTTGCGTTGTTTTTGAATCGGATGGCTGAATATATAATTATCCGCTCCGATATCCGGCCGTCGATTTTTATCTTGAGCTTATGAAGCAATTTATCAAGTTTTAAGAGGAAAATCATTCCATTTTTAAATAAAGTGTAATATATTTTTTACCGAAGCGTCAATAACTTAAGCTCGTAAGGAAGACGGCCATGATTTCCCGGGAGATAAACTCCGAAAACGTAACCTCAGCCGAGATTGTCGTCAGTATTCCATCATACAATGAGGGGGACAGCATCGCTTATCCCACCACCAAGGCTGATGAGGGACTGGTTGAGCATTTCGGAAATAAAAAAGCCGTAATAATAAATTGCGACAACAGCTCGACGGACAATACTGCCGAAGCCTTTCTCAACACACCGACTCGGACGCCTAAGATATATATCTCTACTCCCGAGGGCGTCAAAGGTAAAGGAAATAATTTCAGGAACTTATTTAGAAAAGTGCTTGATTTGAAGGCAGAGGCCGTAGTTGTGGTTGACGCCGACCTCAAAAGCATAACCCCTCAGTGGATCAAACGGCTGGGTGAGCCCCTAACCACCGATTTCGGATACGTGGCCCCGCTTTACGTGCGCCACAAGTATGATGGGACCATCACCAACTCTATAGCCTACCCTTTAACCAGGACCCTCTACGGCCGTAGAGTCCGGCAGCCAATTGGCGGGGATTTTGGTTTCTCCGGCCGGCTGGCTGAGGTCTACGCTCTGTCAACCACCTGGAATGATGCCATATCCCAGTTTGGAATAGATATCTGGATGACAACGCTGGCCATGAACAGCGGCACCTCGATATGCCAGGCTTTCATGGGGCGACCAAAAATCCATAAACCCAAAGATCCGGGCAGTGATCTTGGTCCCATGTTCAAACAGGTGGTCGGCACCATCTTCGAAATAATGATTACGGCCGCCCCGTTCTGGAAAGAGGTGAAAGGCAGCAAGCCGACGGCTATTTTTGGTTTTGGGTTGGGAGAAGTCGAGATGCCGCCTCCGGTGGAGGTAGACCAGCAAAGATTATATAAGCAGTACATCAACGGATTCAGCGATAATCTTGATATATGGGAAGAGGTGCTGTCTGAGGATGTATTTCATAAACTCGCTGAAATTCGAGACTTGAACCAGGACAAATTCGACTTCCCCACACAGGTCTGGGTCAAAATACTTTACGATCTAGCCATTGCGTATAAGAACAAGGTAGGGGGAGACTCTGACGTTTTACTGGAGTCTCTCATCCCGCTTTATTTCGGTAAGACTCTGTCATTCGTTAAAAAAATTGAGAGAATGTCTATTCAAGGGGCGGAAGAATTTATAGAGAACGAGACCTTGGTATTTGAGGAAACAAAACCCTATCTAGTAGAAAATTGGCCTACCTAGGGCCAAGAGACCGGAGGTGAGGGAATGCCCAAAAAAGTGTTGATTGTCGATGATGAAGAACATATCCGTTTTCTTTATTCGGAGGAGTTGGCGGACGAGGGTTATGATGTTATCACGGCCGATAGCGGGCACATGCTGTTGGAAAAAATTGATGAAGAAAAACCGGACATTGTCATACTGGATATCAAGATGGTTGACTACAACGGTCTGGACCTCCTTCAAGATATTCGCAATAAACACTATAATCTGCCGGTGATTTTATGCACCGCGTATGACACGTTCAAAGAAGATATGAAATCCATCGCCGCGGATCATTACGTTATTAAATCCTTTGATTTAACTGAGCTTAAAAGTAAAATCGCTTCCGTTTTGGAAACACACATCCCAGAGACTTAAAGCTCCCGCGATATCAAATTTTGTATATTGAGACCTCTGCAAAACGAGTAATTTGAGGTCAAATCGAGGAGCACGAAAATTTAAGCCGCAGGAATACTGGTAGTATTTCGAGGACTTAAATTCGAGCGCGACAAAGAGTTGGGCCAAAGGACGAAGTTTTACAGAGGTCTCATATTTGAATTCATTCATTTTTTGACCAACAGCCGGACCGGAACCGGGAAGAGGTTATCGGTCCCTTTTTTATGTGTAGGAAAAGGCGGCGCCGGTCTCGGACGCCTGTTGCGTTTTGCGGCTCGGTCATATCAGGAGACCGCTTTTCGCCGGGGGAAGACCATGAGATTAGGTTTTCATATGCCCATCAGCGGAGGTCTGGTGGCGGCCGTAGACCGGGCCGTAAGAACAGGATGCGAAGGGTTTCAGATTTTTTCCAGCAATCCCAGAGCCTGGGCCGCGAAGCCTTTGAATGAAGAGGAAGTTGCCCTCTTCCGTCAGGCCAGAAAAAAAGCCGCCCTTCGACCTCTGGCCGTTCATTTGCCCTATCTGCCCAATCTGGCCTCGCTGCCCTCGGAAAATTATAATAAGTCTGTTCAGGTTCTGACAGAACAGCTCATTCGGGCCGATAAACTAGGGGCCGACTTCCTGGTAGCCCACCCGGGCTATGCCTCGCAAGGACAATCAAAGGAAACCGCGATTCAGAGGATTGCCCTGGCGGTGGTCCAGGCTTTCAATGGTATAAAAGCCGCAACAAAGGTTACTTTTCTCCTGGAAACCACGAGCGGTCAAAGGGGAGAGTTGGGAGCCAGTTTCGAGGAGCTAGCCCGGATGATCGAGGCTATTGAAAATAATGGCGGTCAGGACTTGCCTGTCGGGGTCTGCCTGGACACAGCCCATGCCTGGGGCGCCGGATATGACCTGGCCAGGCCGAACGGCCAGGAGAAGACACTGGCTGAGTTTGAGCGTCTTCTGGGCCTTGATCGTTTGAGGTTGCTCCATTTAAACGACTCCCAGGTTTCATTGGGCTCTCACCGGGATCGTCACGGGGCAGCGGGATTAGGCCGGATCGGGTCTCGAGGTCTGGCTCGCCTGGTACGCCATCCGGCCCTGGATCATTTAGCCGGTCTAATGGAAACACCGAGGATGGCCGAAGAGGACATGGCACGCGTGAAGAGATGGCGGCGTTATCGAAAGGCCATTTGACTTAACTTGACATTTCCAGTGCCTTGTGTTAACAAGCATCCTGGGACCTGCCAAGGATTTTTGAATCTTTACGGAGGCATACAGTGTCCGATGATAAGGTCAAACCGCCTGGTGATGCCAGCGATATCGAAGTGACAAGCATCCTGGACCCAGACTTCGATGCAGCCAAACTCGAGGGTGAAGAGTTTGAATTCGATATTGATGACATCCTGGGAGAGGAAGAGAGTTCCCCCGCGGTTGATGAAGAACCGACGAGAGACCCTGGCCCTCAGACTCTCGGAGAGGAACTTGATGTGTCAGATTTCTCACTGGTTGAATCAATGCTGGAGGAAGAAGATTCTCCCGCGGTTGATGATGTGGAAGATGATTTCGATTTCGAGCTCCAGGAAGTAATCGAGGATCCCGCCGGCGCGGCTGAGGCAGAGACGGAAACTTCTCCCGAAAAAGAAGACTTATTGATATTCGACGCCGAAAGTGAAACAGAGGGTCAAGTAGAGCCGGCCATCGCCGAGACCGGGCCAGAAGATGACCTTGATCCAGGCGAACTCATGGGAGATACTCTGGAGGATCAGGCAGATCAACCTACGGCCAAGCTGGAAAGTCAGGATGACCTGGAGCTGAATCCTGAAGAAGAATCGCAGGTGCCTGAGACGCCGGCAGCCGGTCCGGACGTTGAGCCGGCGGAAGATTTGGACATGGATGAAGTTTTGGCTGAACCCGCCGAACCCGCCGAACCCGCCGAACCCGCGGTGGATGTCTCGGACGATCTTACGGAGGAAGAAGATCAGCTTCACGAAGAATCTTCAATAACAGAACCAATTCCCGGTCCGCAACTCGAGATTCACCCTGTTTTGGATCAGGAGCGCTTGGAAACGATAGTACGCGATACGGTACAGGAAACAGTTACTTCCATAATAGAGAAAATGCTGCCGGGATTAATCGAAGACGTTGTTAGTCAAGAATTAGAAAAAATAATGGCCGAACTGGAGGAAAACTGATGTTTGACCATGGAACCATCTCGTTTTTTGTGAAGAGCCCCGGATAGGGGCCGCCAAAAACCGTCATTTCAGTCTGCAGGGGATCGGCCTCATGTCGGTCCTTTCTTTTTTCAAAAAATCAGGAAAAACGGCGAGTCAATCCAGGCCGACCGTAATTTATCATAACAGTGGAGCCATAAATGGGAATCGCGGGATTAGATAAAGCATACGACCCGAAAAAGGTCGAGAGTCGCTGGTATAAATACTGGGAAGATAATAATTTTTTCC
>JAZGHI010000152.1:0-2025 GCA_036480955.1 Candidatus Adiutricales bacterium | reverse complement strand
CCGCCTGAACCCCCTACTCCCCTGTCATCAAAGCGCAATACGGCTATATTACGCCGGGTGAGGTAATCGGCGATTATCCAAAAAGGGCGGTGGTTAAAAACGGTTTCGTCTCGATCCTGAGGACCGGCGCCGCTTATCAGCACTACTGCCGCCGTTGGACCCTCTTTTTCGAGTAAGGTCAACGTACCCGCCAGTCTGATCCTAGCTTTCTGGTTTTGAAAAACTACCTCCTCTTCCTTGTATGGGTAAGGTTTTTTAGGTTCCTGGGGCCGGTTGACTTCCAACGCGGCCGGATCCTTCTTAAGGACCAGAGGGAAGGAAAAACCGCCCTGTTTCCAATCCCCTTCGATAATCTGGTCATCCGCCCGGATCGTTCCCGTGTAGGAGGCCCTAATTGAATCCACCTTTAAGACTAAAGTGCTGTCCTTCAGCGTTACCTCGGTAACGGGTATCTTCGACGCTCCCTGATCGGGCACGTCTAGAGTGGCCTTATAGCTGCCGTCGGCCTGAAGGGTGATTTTAAAAATAACTTTAAGGCTGGCGCCGCTCACTTTTAAATTTCCAGCCCAGACTCCCTGAATGTTTAAGGAATCCTTCATCGACGCGGCTAAACAGGTCCCCGGCCCCGGGCCAAAAACCAGTATAGCCATGCAGGACAACAGGATGAGCGCGCGGCATCTTCGGTTTGACATTACTTTCTCCGAATACATTCAGTTCTTTCGACTCCTTATGGGCAGGCTTCATGATTGCCATTAAAAATATTTCTTGTCAAAATAATAATGATAAGACCCAGCCGTCAGACCGCTTATAAATTTTAAAAAATTAGTTGATTTTATTCAGGTTAAATGATTCACTTAGCTACCCTGGGTTTTTTCAAACGTATAACTGGCAATTTTTCAAGAGCTAACAGTCTGAACTTGAATGGCGCTGTCTGTGTTTGTTAGTGTGGAATAGGCGAGGTTCTGTCCATGATGGTCTCCATTGGATTTGGCAACTACGTGAAGGGCGATTCTATTTTTTCAGTCTCACCACCGGATGGAATACCGATCAGAAAGTTAAAAAACGGTGGTCCCGAACAGGGTATGCTGATCGACGCCGCCGCCGGGAGAAAAATAAAAAGCGTGATTAAACTGAGAAGTGATCACATTTTATTCTCCGCGCTCCTTCCCGAAACTGTGATTGCCAGGATGAACGGAAGCAATTTAAACGGGATCGATGAAGAAGACTCATCGTAAAAATCCCGCACAATAAATCCTTGACAGAACCTGTTCTTATACATTAATGTGAGTGTTGTTAACTAGTTAAAAAAGAATTGTACGAATCTTTTTTCTCCTTATCAGGGCGATAAATTACATATAGGCTAGATTTTAAATTGCGGTGGCCAACATCGCGCCCACATGGGCCGTGGCCCGTAAGATTGATAATCATTGTTTGAGAAGGGGGGTGAAGCGAGAAGCGTAGAATCCGGAAGCGGTTGTTTAATCTGACTAAAATCCAATAATAAATTGAAAAAAGGAGATGTGATAATGAAAAAAATGCATGTTATGACTGTGGCCGCGATATTTATTCTTGGCGCTTTTTTGATCCCCACCCTGGGCTTCGCGGAATTCAAGCACGCCGGCCCACCAGCCTTTACCGTAGATATCCCGGATGACTTTACTAAAAAGGATCCGGACGCTGATCAAGGTCAAATCCTGACCGGGACCACGGGCGGCGGGGTTACGGTTACCATTTCTGTCTTCGATATCCCGAAAGACATTTCTACGAAGGATGCCTGTCAAAAAGCCTATATGCCTGGTCTGCTCGGGGCTTATACACATATGACCGCTGACGACCTAGAATTCATCGGCAACGAGGAGTACGAGCTGGACGACGGGACCATGGCCTGGAAGTGTGAGTTCGAGTGGCCCTGGACAGACGGTTCGACCATCCTCACCGCCTACCTGATGATCGCCGATAAAGGCGGGAAAAGAGTCCAGTTAGACACGCATCCGTGGGCCGACGCGGACGAAGTAATCGAGATTC
>JAZGHI010000151.1:0-5765 GCA_036480955.1 Candidatus Adiutricales bacterium | reverse complement strand
GGATCTCCAGGTCAATGGGAACGATTACCTGGTCATCCTTACCAGAGGGCACCTCTTCGATAAAACCGTATTAGAGCAGGCTTTAAAAACAGACGCCTGCTATGTAGGCATGATCGGCAGCCGGCATAAGCGTAATACTATCTTCAAGGCCCTTCTCGACCAGGGATACTCCAGAAAAGATATCGGTAGGGTTCATTCTCCCATTGGCCTGGAAATCGGGGCGGAAACACCGGAAGAAATCGCGGTAAGTATTGTGTCTGAACTAATTCAGGTTCGGGCTCGAATCGAGGCTCCCGCCGGATGATCTCAGTTAAGCGAAACGAAAATTTATCGACATTTATAGTCTGTTCACTAGGAAGAAGGCTGTCCAGAGGTGTCTAAAATTTCCGCCGTTATCCTGGCGGCCGGTCAATCATCCCGCATGGGCCGTTTCAAGCCGTTACTTCCCCTGGGCGGCCAGACAGTCATCCAAAGAACGATAGGCCTTTTTAAAATTGCCGGTGTCGAAGACGTGCGCGTGGTCGTGGGTCACCGGGCGGACGAACTGCGGCCGATGGTCGAGAAAGCCGGGGCCATATCCCTGTTTAACGCGGATTTTGATAAGGCAATGTTTTCTTCCGTTTTGGTGGGCATTAAAAGTTTTGAGCCGGATATCGAGGCCTTTTTTATTCTACCGGCAGACGTTCCCCTGGTCAGACCGGCGACTTTGCAGGCCATGATTGACGGCTATCGGCAGGTTAAGGATAGAGTAATCCACCCCTGCTTCAAGGGAGAGCGAGGCCATCCGCCACTCATTCCCTCTAGCACAGCTCAGCGCGTTTTGGAGTGGAAGGGCAGGGGTGGGCTCAAGGCCGTCCTCAGTCAAATCGAGGTGCAAGAGTTGGAAGTGGAAGTCGCGGATCGCCACATTCTCTTTGACCTGGACACTCCGGATGATTATGACGAAGCGCTCACCCGATGGCGTCATTACCACATCCCGGCTTTGGACGAGTGCGAGGCCATCTTGACCCGCATTCTAAGAGTTGAGGATAATCTGATATTACACTCAAGGGCCGTCAGTGAGTTGACCACACTCCTGGCCCGAAGACTTGATCAAGCCGGTCTGCCTATTGACGCAAACCTCGCGGCCCGGGCCGCTCTGCTTCACGACCTGGCCAAAGGACACCCCCGGCACGATGAAGAAGGCGGACGGTTGCTAAGACGGATGGGATTTTCTTTAGCGGCTGAAATCGTCGAAGCGCATATTGATATAGATCTGGAAGAGAGGAAAGGTATCGGTGAGGCCGAACTGGTTTACCTGGCGGATAAGCTCATCCTGGGCACCAGGCTGGTAAGTCTGGAAAAGAGGTTTGAAGCGGGATTAAAACGTTTTGGCCGGGACCCGGAGATTGGTCCGGTCATTGAGCAACGGTTAAACAACGCGAGGATGATAAAACACCTCGTTGAGGCGACGATTGGCCAGACTGTGGAAAATTTAATGGAAAATGAGGCCGCTGAGTTTGACGCGCTGGTAATGGATGCCCATGGCTGAAAATAATCAATATCATCCATTCCCCCGGACTAGTATTTTCCTGTTAAGGCACGGGGAGATAGAAACCGGGGATGTCAGAAAATTCGTGGGCCAGCGGGACCTGCCTCTGACAGAAGCGGGGTTCAAGCAGGCCCGTATTTGGCAAAGAGAGCTTGTCCATATCCGTTTTGACAGGATTTATACCAGTGATCTTCCACGGTGCAAAGATACAGCGAGCATTATGGCCGCAGAACGTTCGACCGTCGTTCAAGAGGTCCCGGAACTCAGGGAGATTAACCTGGGCCAGTGGCAAGGGGTGGCGGTTGATGAGATCCGGCGTCTCTATCCTGATGAATACGAACGGCGAGGCCGGGATATCACCAATTTTCGTCCCCCGTGTGGAGAAGCTTTCTCAGACCTGTCCGAACGCGTGGTTCCTGTTTTTGAACAAATTACCGAGGGATTGGACGGCAGCGTGCTCATCGTCTGCCACTCCGGCGTAATCAGGGTAATTTTATGCCGTGTACTTGGATTGCCTTTGAGCAAGCTTTTAAAACTCGAACCGGATTACGGGTCTTTGAGCATAGTGCAGCGGGCTGGTGAATATTTCCGGCTGTACGCCATGAATATCCCTCCGGTAGAAGGTTCGGTCCCGCCGGTGAATTGGCCGAATTCAACCATGTAAAGCGGTCAATTTGAAGACCAGTGGAATTTCATATACGGCTCTGATAGTATTAAATCTGGAATTAACCGTCTGCCGGTTAAACCATTAATACTGGATCCGCAAGCAGTGAGGTACATGCCTAGTCGAGTCTTTAGCCAAAAGGAACTGATCTATTGTGATCAGGCCGCGACCTCGTTTCCCAAGCCGCCGCGGGTGGCTGAGGCTGTGAACCGCGCTCTCACCGAACAATCCGCCAGTCCGGGCCGGTCGGCTCACCGTATGTCCCTTGCCGCGGCCAGAGTGGTTTTTGAAACCAGGGAGACTCTGGCAGAGCTTTTCGGGGCCAGGGATTCCAGCCGGATAGCGTTTACCAGTAATGTCACGCAGGCCCTGAACATAGCGCTCATGGGTTATCTTAGAACCGGCGATCACGTGTTGACCACCTGCCTCGAACACAATTCGGTAACACGCCCCCTGGCCTGGCTGGCCAAAGAGCGCGGCATAAATTATGAAATTATTCCTTCCACGGAAGATGGTATTATAAGTCCAGCGGATTTCGGGCCTAAAGTCACAGGCAGGACCCGGATGGCCATAGTCAACCACGCCTCGAACGTAACCGGTGTAATACTTCCCCTAAAAGAAATAAAGACCATCCTGGGATCGGTTCCTCTGCTGCTGGACGTCGCCCAGACCGCAGGGGCCTTACCGATAGACGTGGAGGAAGAATATGCCGATATGGTGGCCTTTACCGGTCACAAATCATTGCTAGGCCCCACTGGTACGGGCGGTATATGGATCAGGCCGGGCCTTGAGATCGCGTCTTTTTTTCGTGGCGGAACCGGCAGCCAGTCTGAAAAGGAAGACCATCCGGAATTCATGCCTGACCGTCTCGAAGCCGGGACACAGAACGTCCACGGTCTGGCCGGCCTGTCCGCCGCGGTCAGGTTCATCATCGAGACGGGTATCGAGAACATAAGAGAGGGGGAGCTTAAACTAACCAATAGGTTTTTAAGCGGGTTGCGCCAGATAAAGAGTGTGACCATCTACGGGACGCGGGACGCGGGTTCGCGCGTGGCGCTGGTTTCCATGAATAT
This sequence comes from Candidatus Adiutricales bacterium, assembly GCA_036480955.1. Classification (GTDB taxonomy): domain Bacteria; phylum Desulfobacterota; class Desulfarculia; order Adiutricales; family JAFDHD01; genus JAZGHI01. The sequence goes on along the minus strand of JAZGHI010000151.1, from coordinate 2,497 downwards.
GGCCGGATGGTCACCGTCTGATCTGGCTCGTGTCCTGGATGAAGAATTCGGTATTATGACTCGGGCCGGACTTCACTGCTCACCCTGGACACACAGAGCGATAGGCACATATCCCTCGGGCGCGGTCCGATTTTCTTTTGGTTTGTTTAATACCGGCGAGGAGATAGACAGGGTCCTGTCCGTCCTCGAAGACCTGGGCCGCCGGAAGGTATAATCCAATGGACCCTGAAAAATTAATCTTAGTCTTTCAATCCATTCATCAGGTCATGCGGGTCGAAAAGTTAATGGAGTCGGCGGGATTTCGATTCGAACTCATCCCTGTCCCCAAGGAGGTGAACCCGGAATGCGGCCTGGCCATCGAGATCGATCCGGACCTGATCCGGTCCACTATCCAAACCCTGAACGATTCGAATATCCGGGTCAAGAACCTGTACCTCCGCCGGGGCGAGGTTTTCCAGGAAGTACCTCCCGATACGATCCCAGAATGAAAATATTGGCCCCGGTCCGGTAAAAATCACTCCGGTTTGAGAGCCCTTTTCAAGTTGAAGCGGCTCACTTCCCCATTATATATAAGACGGTAAGTATAGTAGTAGCCGATAATTTTTTTTACGTAATTACGCGTTTCGGAAAAAGGGATGTGCTCGATGAATTCCTCCAGATCAGGGCCGTCGGTCTTGCTTATCCAGCGTCTGACCTGGGTAGGTCCGGCGTTATACGCGGCCAGGGCCAGTGGAAGAGTTTCATTGAACTGTGTGAGCAGGTGTTCTAAATACCAGACCCCAAGCCGGATGTTTGTCGAAGGATAAAACAGGTCGCTGGTTTTGTAAGAATTGAGCTTGAGGTTTTTAGCCGCCATCCGGCCCGTGCTTGGTATTATCTGCATGAGGCCCATGGCGTTAGACCCGGACAAGGCCTGGTCATGATAAAAAGATTCGGCCCTGATAACGGCTAGAACCAGAGCCGGATCAAGATTCCGCACGAGGCACTCCTCCCGAACTTTATCTAAATAACTCAGCGGATAAAGCCGCTTACGAACTTCGATTCGGTTGCCTCTGGAGACCTCCCTCAAGAGCGGCGCGTTTCGGTACTGAAGTCTGACATACTGATAGTATCTGTCAGTGTTGGTAAGGTATTGGCTTAAAAATTCGAATAGCCGTTTCTCAAATTCTTTCAGATTGGCGGCCCTTTGTTTTTTCTGCTTCCGGGTCAGGTCTCTGGTCTCTTTTTGCCGCAGCGTACTGACCAGTTTGAATATGTATTCGGCCTCGGCAAAAGCCAGGTCCAAAGCTCCGGCCGAAGCCAGGTTTCTCAGCCTGGACGCGGTATGGTCCAGTTCCGCTGATAAGTAGACCAGAGATTTCGATCCAATGATCTGGTTTCGGTGTACCCACAGATCTTTTGTGGCGTGGGCGATTCCAGTCGCGGGGCTGGGGAAATCCGGATTACGGGAAATTGAAGAGACCCGCTCATTATTATTCTTACCTTCCAAAACCCTCAGATCTCGTGTCTTTGGATGGGTGGACCAGAGGCCCAGTGGGTCAATCTCTCGTAATCTCTCCAGTGAAAGAATTCGATAGTAATCGCGCTTTTGACTTTTTACGGCCGAGGCCAGATAGTGCTTCCCCGCCTCGTCCAGGTTACCAAGATGTTCAAAGGTTCGGCCTAGCCAATACTGCGCGGCTTGACCCAGGTCGCGGCCGGGAAACCTTTGACTCAAGGCTAGAAACCTTTCCAGGGCCTCGGCCCAGACCTTACGGTTATAGTAGTACCATGCTGTGTGCCATAGAATACGGTCTGCGTAATTCCAAAGCCGGTCGCTGGTTTTGATCCTTCGCCAGGCTTGTTCGGCTTCGGATAAACGGTCGGTTTCGAGGAAGAGCATCCCGGCCCTGTAAAAAGCCGAATCCGCGTCTCCTTTAACGTGCGCTTCGGTACCGGCCCGGATATAAACGGAGGCCGCCTCATCGGTTCTCCCCTCCCATCTTAGGGAATCGGCGTATAGATTTAAAAACCTGAACTTAGATTCGGGAGCGGCTGATTGCGCGGCCTGGAGAAGATGTTGTCGAGCCTGGTCTCTCCTTTTTATTAAAAGAAGGGCCCGGCCTTTTTCATAGGCAAGGTCATCAATGAATTGGCGTGATCCTCCGGCGGAAAGAAGTTTGTCGATCCGGCTCAGGCCCTGGGTCAGGCTCCTTTCTTGCCTCAGTAGGCGGATATATTCCAATTCAAGATCTTCGTCTTTATTCACCCGCAGGCTTGACCTTAAAAGTTCTTTGTATTTTTTCTGAGCGTCAGACCGAATTTTTGAATCTTCGGCCCGTTCGAAAGCGTGCTTGAAGGCCAGGCGTGCCTGGTCCGGACGCCTATTTTGCTGGTAAATAAGGCCCATTTTCAGGTGTGTTTCGCCGGTGTCGTCACCGTCTGCCAGCTTTCGGTATTCCCGCAAGGCCTGGTTCAGCCGGCCGGTCTCCACCAGGGTCTTGGCCCTGAGCAGGTT
>JAZGHI010000150.1:0-11832 GCA_036480955.1 Candidatus Adiutricales bacterium | reverse complement strand
ACTTGCACCGTGGGCATGATGATGCTTGTTTCGGCCGTGGAGCTTATTACCCTGTTCGTGGCCCTGGAACTCTCATCCTATTCCCTGTATATTATTGTACCGCTCCGGAAAGATGCGGCCTACGACGCTGAGGCGGCGGTTAAATTCTTCTTTATCGGGGCCATGTCATCGGCGGTGATGCTCTTTGGAATAAGTTATATTTTCGGCGTCTCCCAGACCACCTACCTGAATGAGATTATGAGTTCGCTGCCGTCCCTGATCCACCACCCGGGAGCGGTGATCGGATTGGTTCTGACCCTTTGCGGGCTGTTTTTCAAGCTAGCCGTTTTCCCCTTTCATATCTGGGTTCCTGACGTATACGAGGGCGGCGGCAACCAGGTTGTGGCCTACATCGCCACGGCCTCAAAGGTGGCCGGTATGGCCGTCCTAATCCGGCTGACGGCCCTATCCGGGGCGTCCAGCGCGTATCTGGTCAACATTCTGATTATCTTGTCCGTTATCGGTATGACCTTCGGGAACCTGGTGGCCATCAAACAAAAAGATTTTAAACGCATGCTGGCCTTTTCGTCGATCGCTCACGCCGGATACGTCCTTTTGGGGATTCTGGCCATGTCTGAGTACGGTTACAGCGGCGTGATCTATTACTCGGTAGTCTATCTGCTCCTGAATTTCGCCTGTTTTATGGTCCTCGTCACTGTTTCCGAAAGAGGCAAAAACGTAATGATCGACGACTTCTCAGGTCTTTACAAACGGGCGCCCCTACTGGCCGTGACCCTGCTTCTGGGTGTCTTCGGTCTGGCCGGGCTTCCACCCACGGGTGGCTTTACGGCCAAGCTCCTGGTCTTTATCGCCATCATCGAGAAGGGTTATTTATGGCTGGCCATCCTGGCCATGGTCAATGTAACCATTTCGCTTTATTACTATATCAATGTCCTCAGAGCAGCCTATCTCAATCCCCCGGTAGAAGGAAGCGCCACCATAGAGGTTTCCGTGCCATTGCGTCTGCTGAATTACGGAACGGTCGCCCTGATTATCTTTCTGGGACTTTATCCGAAAACCCTGTTCGATTGGGCCAGGGCCGCGGCTATGACCGTGTTATAAGATATAAAGAGGAATAACCATGCTGAGTGTGATGAAACGCCAAGATCCCTGGTTGCTGAATCGTGAGATGCGCGATGAGGAGATGCGTAAGATCTGGGACCAGGGCGAAAAGATAAATAAATCTTCAGTCACCGCTCTTGCTTTCTGCCAAAACCCCGAATGCGAGCGGGACGTATCGGGATTGAAATCCGTCTTTCAAAGGGAGATACATCGAGTCGGTTACGACCTGCCATTGATTGACACAAAGACGGTCTGTTTCGGAAAGTGCTCCGGAGGCCCTCATATCGGTTTAATGGGTCTCGACCTGTTTTACTCCGGGGTGAAACAGAAGGAAGTATCGGAACTTCTGTATGAAACCCTGTACCGGGAGAGAATCTTTTTTCGCCGCATCTCTCTGGACTCTCTCAAATCTACTGATTCACGGGTAATTTTTCATTACAGATCCGAGGAAATTGTAACCTTGGACCCGAATACATGCATGGTCGGTCTGGCTAAATATCTGTATGATTTTAACGCGGCCGAATCCTGTGGTAAATGTACTCCCTGCCGGGTTGGGTGTTTTCATGTAACAGAAATTATGAAGGCGCTGGTCGAAGGTACCGCAACCGCGTCCGACCTGGCCCAACTCGAGGCTTTAGCCTGGGTGATGGACCAGGGAACTTTTTGCGATTTCGCCCCCAAGGTGGCCTCGCCCATCAGACTGACTCTGAGAGAATTCAAAGAGGAATATGAGAACCATCTGGATGGCGATACTTGTGAGATTGACAATTGCGGGGATTGGAGTATGTGAAACCAATCTTCTCGTACTGGATTTAATTGATCCGAAAAAAAAGAGGCCTGAAATTGCAGGCCTCTTTTTTTTTCAAAAACGTATTTATTTTGCATTGTTGCATCATAGAATTGTCGGAAATCACCGGTTTTCCTCACGGTTTATCGCTTGAAAAATAATGCCCGTTATGTCACTATTGCGGCCGATAAACTGAGCTATTATCAGGCACACAAATTAAAACTTTAATAATAGAAGGGATTTAGTCGTGGCTGAAAAATTTGTCTACTTGTTTGGTGGAGGCCGGGCCGACGGAGCGGCCGAAATGAAGAATCTACTCGGCGGAAAAGGGGCCAATCTGGCTGAGATGGCCGGCCTGGGCATTCCCGTTCCGGCCGGATTTACCATTACGACTGAAGTCTGTACCGGTTATTATGACAACGACGGGCAGTTTCCTTCCGATCTTTCCAACCAGGTCAATAAGGCCTTGAACTGGGTTGAGGAAGAGATGGGGGCTCGTTTTGGCGACGCCGGCAGCCCGCTTTTAATTTCAGTCCGTTCGGGGTCCAGAGTTTCCATGCCTGGTATGATGGACACAGTCTTAAATATAGGGCTTAACGATCAGACCGTTGAGGGTCTCTTGAAAAAAACCGGGAATTCTAGATTTGTATACGACGCCTATCGCCGATTTGTGTCCGGGTATGGAGACGTGGTGATGGGTGTTCAGGCCGAGTCTCAGGAAGAGGATCCGTTCGAAGTCATCATCCAGGCCCGAAAAGATCAGAAAGGTGTGTCTTTGGACCTCGAACTGGATGCCGAAGATTTGAAATGGCTGGTTCAGGAATTCAAGGCCCTGATAAAACGCCGGCTGGATACGGATTTTCCGGAAGACCCCCAGGATCAACTCTGGGGCGGGATCGGGGCGGTATTCAGTTCCTGGATGGTACCCCGGGCAATTGCCTACCGTGAACTCCACCATATTCCCGGGGACTGGGGCACGGCGGTAACCGTCCAGTCCATGGTCTTCGGGAACATGGGCGACGATTGCGCCACGGGAGTGGCCTTTACCCGGGACCCGGCCACGGGCGAGAACTATTTTTACGGCGAGTACCTGACTAACGCTCAGGGCGAGGACGTAGTAGCTGGCATCCGGACGCCTCAGCCGATTAATCGTTCCAAGCCGGTCGCCCCCGGCGCGGTATCACTAGACGAGATAATGCCTGATATTTATAAGGAATTGGACGATATCAGGAACAAGTTGGAGCAGCATTACAAGGAGATGGAGGATATTGAGTTTACCATCCAGCAGGGTAAACTCTGGATGCTCCAAACCCGTACCGGAAAACGGACGGCCCACGCGGCCATTAAAATCGCGGTGGACATGGTAGAAGAAAACCTGATTTCCACCGAGGAGGCGGTCGCCAGGATCGATCCGGACCAGTTGGAGCAGGTTTTGCACCCCATGTTCGATCCCGACGCTGAAAAAAAGGTTCTGGCCAAAGGCTTACCGGCTTCCCCGGGCGCGGCCGTGGGCCAGGTTGTGTTCTCGGCCGAGGAGGCGGAAGCCTTGCATGACGAGGGCCATAAGGTAATTCTAGTCCGAATCGAAACATCGCCGGATGATATCCGGGGTATGAACGCGGCCGAGGGAATTCTGACCGCCCGGGGCGGTATGACCTCCCACGCGGCCGTGGTAGCCCGGGGCATGGGTAAATGCTGCGTGGCCGGGGTGTCGGATATTTCCGTGGATTACGCTAACGAGGTTTTTAAAGTGGGCGACAAGACCATTAAAAAGATGGACTGGATATCGCTCGAAGGGTCCGCCGGTGAGGTAATCGAGGGTAAGGTCCCGACTATTACAGCGGAGGTGGGCGGCGATTTCGGAACTATTATGGGCTGGGTGGATGAAATCCGTACCATGGGAGTCCGCGCCAACGCCGATACACCCCATGACGCCCGGATTGCGAGAGATTTCGGGGCCGAGGGTATCGGCCTCTGCCGCACCGAACACATGTTCTTCGAAGGCGACCGTATTGACGCCGTGAGAGAGATGATCCTAGCCTCGGACCGTGAGGGGCGTGAAAAGGCTCTGACTAAAATTCTGCCCATGCAGCGTCAGGATTTTGAGGACATCTTCCGGGCCATGGACGGTTTGCCCGTCACTATCCGCACTCTGGATCCGCCACTGCATGAGTTCCTGCCGCATACGGAAGAGGAAATGAGTGATCTGGCCGGAAAAATCGGGGTGAAGCTGGAGGACATCAAGGAAAAGGTTGACAGTCTTTACGAGGTCAATCCCATGCTCGGACATAGGGGCTGCCGGCTGGGTATCATTTATCCTGAAATAACGCGTATGCAGGCCAGGGCTATCATCGAGGCCACCTGCAATGTGACCAGGGAAGGTAAGGAAGTCCTCCCAGAGATTATGATTCCCCTCGTGAGCCATGTAAATGAACTCAAGCTTCAAAAGGAAATCGTTGATCAGACCGCCAAAGAAGTAATGAATGAAATGGGCGCGCAGGTGGATTACATGGTCGGGACCATGATTGAACTGCCCCGGGCGGCCTTGACCGCCGACCAGATAGCCGAAGTGGCCGAGTTCTTCTCCTATGGCACCAATGACCTGACCCAGACCACCTTTGGGCTGTCGCGGGACGATGCCGGAAAATTTCTGCCGGATTATGTCCGGCTGGGAATACTGGAACGCGATCCCTTTGTGGTAATGGATCAGGAAGGGGTAGGTGCATTGGTAAGGATTGGCCTGGAAAAAGGACGGGCCACCAGGCCGGATCTGAAGATAGGCATATGCGGTGAACACGGCGGAGAGCCCAGTTCGGTGGAATTCTGCCACAACCTCGGTATGGATTATGTTTCGTGCTCTCCGTATCGGGTGCCCATAGCCCGGTTGGCCGCGGCCCAGGCAGTCCTGAAGGAGAAGAGGGAGATTCACCGCGACGTTTAGTTTCAGTGCGGCTCGGTATCAATACTATCAGCTGTCAGGAAAATATCGGACAGCACCCCGGGCGGTCGGCTGAATGAGCGGTCGCCCGGTAATGTTTATGCGGAGGAAGACCAAATCTCCGGCTCCAATCGATTCTTAAGAAAATCTGTCAATACATTAAGCAAGCCGCTCTCACTTCGGCCGAAGAAATGATCGGTCCGGGGAATCACCACCGGCTCGACTGGATTAACCAGGGTTCGGCCTAGCTTAAGGGCCTGGTCGGGAGGAGCGATGGTATCATTTTCGCCGCAGACCATCAGACCGATGTCAGTCTCCGGTCCGATAGCGCCCAGGCTTAACCCGGCCAAGGGTGGAGCGATCAGGACCAGGGGTAATACACCCAGCTCATTCAGACGAGGCCAGGCATTCAGCACGGTCATGGCGCCGAAAGAATAACCCGCGGCCAGCAGTTTTGTAGCGCCTGACTCTTTTAGAAAGGACACGGCCGCCACAACGTCATCCGCTTCGCCATCTCCGTCACCGTACCGGCCCTCACTCTGTCCCACACCACGGAAGTTGAACCTGAGGACCGTCCAATCAGCCGCGCTCAGGGCCTTGGCAGCGATACCCACCACGTAGTCATACATCGAACCTCCGTACAGTGGATGCGGATGGGCCACCACTGCTCCGCGCTCCTGGTTTCCGGGTGTAAGTAATCCCTCCAGATTCAATTCTCCAGAACGGAAATAAATTAAATTATCAGACACTTTTGTCTCACCTCCCTTCTGATCGATGATAATAATGAGTAGTCTTCTTACCCTCTCACATGAAACCAGAGATGGCAAAGCCAAAGTGAGAAATATGTATCTAACATCCAGATTGGCCGGAACTTCTCACTTTACACCAATCTAGGCTGGAGAGGAGTAGATTGCCGTAAATTAAGAAGGCGAACCCGGACAAAGCGGCTTTGGTCATCAGGCCTCTCACAAAGCAGCGTCCTAACAGATTGAATTCAGGTTATTTTTAGTCAATTTCGAGAGTGATTTCGATTCCGCCGTCTTTGATTTTGACCATGTAAAAGGTGTTGACATAACTATAGATTGGGAGTATTAGTATATTGTCGTTGGGCGGACATAGCTCAGTTGGTAGAGCACAAGCTTCCCAAGCTTGGGGTCGCGGGTTCGAACCCCGTTGTCCGCTCCAAAGGTCGAAGGGACGGCTCGGTGCGAGATGGTGAAAATGACCTGCGCGGAGCCTGAAAAAGGACTTAAGTTTTTAAGTCTGCCCCTGGAGCTGCCCGGGTGGGTGGCGGTAGGGGCGTCTTTTTTTGAGGCAAGCGTGCTCTGATTAGAGTATAGGGAGCACACTTCGAATAGTGGATGAGATGCATTTCATCTGTATCTGGTAGGCGAGGGAAAGGGAAAACGTCGGCTATTTGAAAGTGGGCTTCCGCCCGCTTTTTTTTATAGCGAGGAAGAATGAGCATCAGTGCGGAAGATATCATTCGAACCGTTGAAACCCTAGCTCAACCGGTCCTGGAAGACGAGGGCCTGGAATTGGTAGAAGTACAGTACCGGCGGGAATCGGCAGGTTGGGTATTAAGACTCTTTATTGATCGGGTCAGCGGGGCATCCGGGGGCACGTCCGATAAGGATGCGGCGGAGTCAGGGGTGACCATTGATGACTGCGCGGCAGTCAGCCGGGAGATTGGAAACCTGCTGGAAGTAAATGAGGTTATTCCCAGAGCTTATAATCTGGAGGTTTCTTCACCGGGTTTAGATAGGCCCCTGAGGAAGCCGTCCGATTTTAAGCGGTTTACTGATCATCGGGTTATAATTAGATTGAAGTCTCCGCTAGAAGGGCGGCGGAAGTTTAAGGGAAGGCTTCTGGGACTCGATGAAGGCCTTATAAGATTACTGGTAGATGAGGAAGTAATGGAACTGGAACTGGATCAAACAGAGAGGGTTGCACTCGATCCTGAAGTATCGTAGGGTCGTGCTTAAAAAACGGCGCAACGTGCCGTATTAATGGAGTGAAAAATGAATTCCGATTTGGGCCGCGTATTAGACCAGGTTTGCCGGGATAAAGGTATTGATCGTCAAATATTGATCGACACCTTGGAGGAGGCGACTAAGTCGGCCATTAAAAAGAAATTTGGTCTGTCTGATAACTTCGAAGTAAACTTTAACGAGGAATTAGGCGAGGTTGAGGTCTATCAGTTCAAAGAGGTTGTCGAGGAAGTAACGGACGACAAGCTGCAGATCGTCGTGGAGGAGGCGAAACTCCTTGATCCCGAATCTGAAATCGGTGATGAGCTCGGCGTGAAGATGGAGACGTCCGCGTTCGGTCGTATCGCCGCTCAATCGGCCAAGCAAGTCATTATTCAGAGGATGAAGGACGCGGAGCGGGATATCGTTTACGAGGATTTCAAGGATCGTGAAGGGGAGATAATCAACGGGATCGTCCAAAGGTTTGATAAGGGGAGTCTCATTATCAACCTCGGTAGGACAGATGCTCTTCTCGCCGGCAGCGAACAGGTCCCGAAAGAGAATTACCGCCAAGGAGACCGGATTCGGGCCCTGGTTCTGGAAGTCAAACAAATCAGCCGCGGACCCCAGATAATTCTCTCACGAACCCACCCGGATTTCTTGAGAGCCTTGTTCGAAATGGAGGTTCCTGAGATATCGGAGGGTATAGTCCGAATAGCCGCCGTGGCGCGGGAACCGGGCAGCCGGTCAAAGATTGCCGTTCTTTCTGAAGACAAGGATATCGACCCCGTGGGAGCCTGCGTAGGAATGAGGGGCTCTCGAGTTCAAAGCGTGGTTCAGGAACTTAGGGGAGAGAAGATAGACATAATTCCGTATAATCCGGACTCGGCCCGCTTTATCGTGAACGCTTTAGCTCCGGCCGTTGTGTCTCGGGTTATCATGGATGAAGACAACCAGACCATGGAGGTGGTCGTTCCCGATGAACAGCTCTCGCTAGCCATAGGCCGAAAGGGGCAAAATGTACGTTTAGCCTCCAAACTGTCCGGCTGGCGGATTGATGTCAAAAATGAGACCAGGTACGAGAGGACTTTACAGGAAGATTACCAGTCGTTGCTGGAGTTGCCCGATGTAGACGAATCTCTGGCCGACGTTCTCTATGAGGCCGGATTTACGTCCGCCGCCGAGCTTCAGACCGCCAATCCTGAGGAATTGGGTGAGATACAAGATCTGGATGAGGACTTGATAGCAAGTTTAATTGAAGCGGCTGGGAAATACATCGAGCAAATGGGCGAAGAAGAAGCGGAAACGGCCGAAGAAACCATGGATTCGGCTGAGGAAGCGAATGATGACGTGCAGGCGGAGGCTGAAGAAGCTGAAGAAGTTACCCGGGAAGCCACGGAAGAAGACGGGGACGAGGACGGTGAAGAATCCGCGGAAATAGAGGAGGAACCGGCCGAAGATTGAAAGATTACGTTTCCAATCCCGGAGGTCCTGTTCGGACTTGCCTTGGCTGCAGGAAGAAAGGGAACAAGTTCGACCTGATCCGCCTGGCACTGGACCGCGGGGGAAATGTGGTTTGGGATACCGGCCAAAGGCATCCCGGGCGTGGGGCCTATATTTGTCCTTCCCGGAATTGTCTGAGCCTGGCTTTAAAGAAAAAAAAATTCACTAGAGCCTTTCGCGGGCCGGTTTCAACGGCTTTGTTGGAATCCTCGGAAGCGCCTTGGGGGAATGAATAATATGAAATACAAATTTGGCGGTCGATACCTGCCTGAATATATTTTAAAGGGGAATCGCCTTATTGCGATGATTTTGGAGACGGAGACGTTTTATGGGAAAGATCAGGGTCTACGAGTTAGCTAAAAAGCTGAATATCAGCAATAAAGATCTTGTGGCAAAGCTTCAGGAGATGGGCTTCCCGGTCAAAAGCCATTCCAGCACCATCGAGGAGTCACAGGTCAAGGACGTTGAAGACCGTCTTCTCGGACGCAAGGCTCAAGTTGTGGTGGAGACTAAAACACGTGCCACTGTCATCAGGCGGAGAAAGAAGATCGTAGAAGTTTCGACTGAGATAGTCGGTGCACCTAAGGCCGTGGAAGAGGCTGTTGAGACCGAGCCTGTTGTCGAAGCGGTGGAAGAACGGACAGATGCATTACAGGCAGCAGAACCGGCCGAAGAAGCGGCAGAGGCCGCTTTGGAGCCGGAAAAAGCCGGGGCGGAGGAAGAACTCGAGCCGGAGGCCGTGGTAAGCGAAGTATTGGCGGAGCCAGAAGCAGTCAAGGTGTCCAAGGCCGAAGAGGCGGAAGTGGAAGAAGTTGAAGCCGAGGAGGAAGAAAGGGTCGCGGTAGAGCCAGAGTCTAAATCCAAGATAAGGAAAATCGGCAGACCAAAACCGGAACCGGCCAAAATAATCAGCCGGCCGAAAATAGTGCCTGCGAAGCCCGAACCTGAGGAAAAACGGGTTTCAATGAAAAAAAGGAAGCCGCGGCCGGCCAGTGAGGAAGCCGTGCCGCCAGAGCCGATTCCTCTAGATTTCCCACCGGAACCTGAAACTAGAAAAGGCGTGAAAAAGAAGAAGGCTAAGGGTAAATCTCAAGAGCCATCAGGAGAGGAAACTCCCCGGAGAAAATTATTCCGGCGAAGGGAGATCATCGAACAGACCGATCTCTATGACAATGATTCCATGGGGCGGACTCGGGCCAGACGATACCACAAGGCCGCCCGGGCCTCGAAAAAATCTCAAAAGACGATCATAACCATCCCCAGGGCTATTAAACGGAGGGTAAAAGTCGCCGAGGTCATTACTGTGGCCGACCTAGCCAGGAAGATGGGCATCAAGGCTCCGGATGTTCTCCGCAAGCTGATTACTATGGGCACCATGGCCAATCTCAACCAGCCTATCGACTTTGATTCGGCGGCTTTGGTGGCTTCTGAATTTGATTTCGAGCTGACCAAAGACAGTTTTGATGAGCAGGAGATACTCTCCGTTGTCGAAACGAAGGTGGAAGATAAGGCCGCGCGGCCGCCGGTGGTGACGGTGATGGGGCACGTGGATCATGGAAAAACCTCTCTCTTGGATGCCATCAGACGAACCGATGTTATTTCTGGAGAAGCCGGTGGTATTACACAGCACATTGGGGCCTATCACGTAAAGCTGCGAAAAGGAGCGGTGACATTCCTGGACACGCCGGGGCACGAGGCCTTTACCTCCATGCGGGCCCGAGGCGCTCAAGTGACCGACACGGTAGTATTAGTCGTCGCCGCCGATGACGGAGTAATGGAACAAACCCGAGAGGCCATAGATCATGCCAAGGCGGCCGAGGTCCCGATCATTGTGGCCATAAATAAGATTGATAAACCAGAAGCCAATCCCGAACAAATAAAGCGGGAACTATCCGAACTGGGCCTTGTTCCGGAGGAATGGGGCGGTGAAACGCTTTTTGCAAACGTCTCGGCCATGACCGGTGAGGGGATAGATGGGCTTTTGGACCTAATACTCTTACAGGCCGAGATACTCGAGCTTAAAAGTGTGGCCAGCGGCCGGGCGGAAGGGCGTGTGATCGAGGCCCGTCTGGATCGGGGACGCGGTCCTATGGCCACGGTTTTGATCCGGAACGGACAACTAAAATCCGGGGACCCATTCGTTTGCGGTGTGCATCGCGGTAAAATCAGAGCCTTGCTCGATGACCGGGGTGAGATATTAGACCAGGCCGGTCCTTCCATGCCTGTGGAAATTCAGGGTATTTCAGGCGTTCCTAACGCGGGCGATGAATTTGTTGTTCTCGAGGATGAAAAACAGACAAAACAGGTCAGCCAGTACAGACAATTGAAACAGCGTGAGACAGAACTGCTGAAGACGTCTAAAATAACCCTGGAAAATCTCTTCGACCGCTTAAAGGAAGGCGAACATAAAGAATTGAATGTTGTCATCAACGCGGACGTTCAGGGCTCGCTGGAGGCTATCAACGACATGCTGGCCCGTCTGGCGACCGATGTGATTAAAGTGAATGTCATACGCTCTTCACTCGGTGCCATTTCAGAGACGGACATCATGCTGGCCGCGGCATCCGAGGCCATGATCATCGGTTTTATTATCAGGCCCAATAGCGCCGTCCAGGAACTGGCCGATTCGGAGAATGTGGAAATCAGATATTATGATGTTATCTATAAATTAACTGAAGAAGTAAAAGGGGCCATGGTCGGACTTCTGGACCCGACCTACGTCGAACGCCCCATCGGTCAGGCTGAGGTCATAGAGGCTTTTCATGTCTCCAAAGTCGGTACCGTGGCAGGTTCCGCCGTTACCAGTGGCAAAATCACCCGCGGATCCAGGGTGCGCCTGCTTCGTGACGGTGTGGTTATTTTCGATGGCCAATTGGCTTCGCTCAAGAGGTTTAAAGACGATATTCGAGAGGTGACCACCGGCTATGAATGCGGTATCGCCTTGGAAAACTTCAACGATATCAAGATCGGAGATTTGATCGAAGCCTATGTCATAGAGGAGAAAGCGGGCACGTTATAGGTGACCGCGTTGAGCCCTAGAAAGTGTGGGGGGTTACAGTGGTAGTCGGTATTTTGAAAATCACCCTGATTATCCCCGGGAACTCTTCCCTGAAGGGGAAGAGGAAAGTGGTCAAAGGCCTTCTGGATAAGCTCAGATCCAGATTCAATCTGGCCGCGGCCGAGGTTGAGGATAACGATCTATGGCAGAGGGCCGGTTTGGGTCTGGCTCTGGTCGGAAATGACCGGCGGTTCATAAACTCGAGCATGGACAAGGTACTGGATTTTATATACCGTACTTCTGACGCTGAGATCATCGATTCAGACTTGGAGATTATAAATATATTTTGAAAAATAGCTTTAGAGAAAGGCCTGATCATGGGCACCAAAAGAGTTTCCAAAGTCCAGGGCCTGATACTGGAGGAAATATCCCGGCTCCTTTTGCTGAAGGCCAAGGACCCGCGGCTCAAAGATGTAACCGTTACCGGCGTGGATTTGAGCCCGGATCTGAAGAAAGCCCGCGTATACTACAACCT
>JAZGHI010000149.1:0-2198 GCA_036480955.1 Candidatus Adiutricales bacterium | reverse complement strand
GGATTTGACACTGGTGAAGAGTTCCCACCATTTCAGAGCTTCGTCCGAGACTTTCAGGCCGCTGCTCTCTTCCCAAAGCTCGAGAAATTGTTCCCGCGGAAGCATCGTTCCCACGCTTTGCGGGTCCGCAGGACTCCACAGGGCATTCATCCCGTAGGTCAGATCCTCGGCAGGATCCCCCAGGTGGCACATCTCCCAGTCCAAAATAGCCTTTATGGCTCCGGTAGTGTCATAAAGAAAGTTACCGGCCCTGAAGTCCCCGTGGACGATACAAATTTTTTGAGGCGGTGGCGGCGGATTCCTCCTCAGCCGGCGGATGGCCGCCCTGACTATGGGTTGAGGTTCCAGTTCGTCCTTGTCAATCATACCTTCCCAGTAATCAAGCTCCCTTTGCCAGCAGTCTTCCACACGCGGCGCGTCATATTTGTCCCAAAGCCCGATCTGGACAGGGTCCATCCTGGCGATTAAGCCCAGGATATGGGCGTAAGACTCACCGATTTTTTCCTTCACCTCGAGGTAGGGAGTTTCAACCAAAGCCTCGATGGAGCTTTCGCACCCGGTAATTTCCCGCATAATAAAGAACGAGCCGTCTAGAAAATCGGGATTTTCTTCAATCCAGAGTAATTCCGGAACCGGGACACTGGTGCCCTGGAAAGCCAGGTAGGCATTGTATTCATTTTTGTGCTCGGTTTCGACCAGGCTCATCGGAGGGTCCAGGCGCAGGATAACATTTTCCCGCACCCCTTCATCCTGAAGGAAGTATTCGTAGGAAACGCGGTAAGTCCGCCGGGAAGCCCCGCCGTGGATGCGCTCAAACCGGTCTACGAGCAGGTTCTTCGCTTCCGGAAACCGTTGGCCCAAATAGGCGGTAAATTTTTCTTTTAAATCCTGCATTGTGAAACGATATCAGGGGGCCATGTCATAGGTTTCTTTGAATCCGGTCGGTTCATGGGGCCCTAAAACGGTCTGTTCCAGAATGCCTACTCCCTGCCTTTCCCCATGCTTCCCCATTTCCAGTCTGGCTTTTACAAAAGCCTGGACGTGGAGGAACTGATATTCAGTCTCGTCCAGCTTATCCAGATCATAGGCTTCATAGCCGGTAACATCATCTCCCTTGTACACGGCATGCCCCCAGGATGGGTTCGAGTATCCCAGACCGGCCATGTAGAAATGATATTGGGGCTCGAGTGAGACCTGAATTTCTTCTCCGGCGGGGAATTTGTAATTAAGGGTCAGGTTTTTTACATGCCGTGTCCCGGATTTAAACTCATAGGCGGCCTCTACTGAAGCGGTCTTTAACGGCTCCTCATCGTCCAGTCTTAAAAACATTCCACTCCGGTGCCAGGGGGCGCCGTCCGCGTTTTCATTGGTGCCGAAATACGTGACGCAATCCTCATAGTTAATCGGGGCCCACATCCAGAAAAACTGGGGCGTGGATTGAGAGGCCATTGGCTCCGCGCCGATATTGCCAATGGGCCTAATACCCCAGGAGCGGTCGCGCGTTCCAAAATAATTTGCGTTTGAGATTTCGACGCGTTCTCCTTTTATGTTCAACCAGCCGGAATAGGTTCCGTTCTGAGTGAGCCTGGTGTAGTCGAAAATTACCCTGGGACCTGTCTCGAGGGTGAAGCGGGGCTCCAGGATGGCCTGGCATCGGCCTTCGAAAGTCAGAACGCCATGAATATCGTACTCGTTTTCGGCAATGCTTATTTCGAGCCTGTTAAGCGGTTCCAGGACTTTAATGTTTATGGGCCCGACAAAGGTTTCCATACGGTCCAGGTTAAAAGCCCTGGAAGCGTGTATACTGTGCTGGGTTCCATCGAGGATTACGGAAAATGATCCGTCAATAATGCGGCGGTATGGATAAACACCCAGGGCTATGCCGAAGTAAAGATCACCTTTAGAAGAGTAACCGTTGAACCAATAACGGTCATAAAAATTCTGGTGGGTTCCGGCAAACGCAATCGGGTCAGGTGTCTGGTGAATCGGGTAATCATCGGCTTTGGTCAACATCTGGCGGCCGCCCTTTCGATAAGGTTAATATTTTTGGAGGCTCAAGCTAGTCTCCCGAGGTCTTGCTTAATTCCACTAAGTCTAATTAAAAAAACAATATTGGAGCGCGTACTAACAGTTTTATAGGTAATGAATAGGTCTTTGGTCTGAGAAAAAAACATATGACACGGAGCCGTCAGGTGTCA
>JAZGHI010000148.1:0-7092 GCA_036480955.1 Candidatus Adiutricales bacterium | reverse complement strand
GATCCTTCGACTTCGACGGTTGACTGGCCGCCGGTGAATTTCCTTAAAGGGGTAGGTATCCTAACCAAGATGCCCATGTTTCATTCTCCTTACTGGTTTGTCAAACAGCCGGATTAAACGGCGGCGTGATACTCCTATAAATGCTTCAAGGTCCGGCTTATTGTCAAGCGGCTGTTCGGTTTTATTAGCTTTACGCATATTCATTCCGGTCCGGTTGATGATCGACAGGTCTTCCCGCCTCTTCCGGTCCGGTTTTTCTCCAAAGGTTTTAGTGGTCCGGAGCCCGGACTTTAATCGGGTCCAAGCCTGGGGTTTAGATTGTACTGGATTCTCTTGATAAAGCGGAATTGGGATTTGGGGGGCTCAAAAACGCCCGCCGGCGGGTTCAGAAGATGGGTGATATGGAGTCTTGCCGCTGCCATGAACACCCAAGAAACGATCTCCCTTTCCGGATTGCCAGGAGTGTACCCAGCATGTTCGTACAGCAGCATTCATCACTGGATTCTTGTGTGTTCATTTCCACGTCACCACCACCTTTCGTATGTTCGCCGCCTTAAATACCACAATGTGGTATATGGGTCAAGTCTTTTTTTTTCATTTCTAAAAAAAATTATAACACCGGCAAAGTACCATAAAAACTCAGACTTAACAAGCGCTCTGGCTGATATGTTTCAGAAAAATACTGAACCCGCGGTCAGTCCCGGCCTCCGCGATAGAAGCGGAAATCGCAGACCTCGTCACCGCGGCCTAAAGTCTTGGTTCGTTTCCAGATAAGCTTCGGTGACAGGGCCTCGAACATGAAATCGTCACAATCGCAGAAGACCGGCATCAGCTCAGACACGCCGAGTTTTTTCGTGATATCCAGGTAGTAACAGCGGCTCATGTCAAAGGCCAGACAATCCGGCCCCTCATCCGGCCACTGTACGTCCCACCCCTCGGGCGGGAACATGCTCTTCATGCTTCTCCTGGTAATTTTCTTAAATGTATAAAACGCAAACGGCATGCGGCCCATTACAGCCATTAAATTCCTTCTTCTTTTCAGGATGGCCCGATATAATAGTTCCGCCGCATCCAGGGCTTCTGGACGTCCTTGCCCCGCATTAACGAGGGCTTTATATAGGGCGATTCCGGGCAGAAGGACGTCGTTTAAATGCCTTCTCAGCGCCTTGTTTTCCGGCTGTTCTGTTTGAGAGAATAGCGTCTCATACTGCTCCTGTGTATCGGTTATCACTTTTGCGGCCGTTTCTTTGTTAATCTTTCCATCCAGTTCTTTCCGCCAGGTCTTGAGATAGGGGACAGGCCTGTGGATATCTTTTTGAGGCATTCAGGATTCTCCCGGGACTGATGGGTTCACCGGTAAATAAGATATCATTTTTGAATGCAGGTTAAAAGGGGGCAGTTGTTTTAGGAGAGGCGAAGCTGACGAGGATTGAGCTAAGGAACGATCATTATTGAAATACCTGAATAAGGTTGTGAGAAAAAACCCGGAAGCATACCGTCGGTTTTGCAGAGGTCTCATGATACCATTATGAAACGGAAAACACGTTTATGGCGGTAAGGGAATACAGATGACGGATAACTGTTTTTAATGGATATTGCCCACGGAGTATTCTCCGCCAACCTCATAGGTCTTCGGCAATGGATGGATCAGGATCTGGTTCTCGATGTCATGCTTGATTGCCAGGGACTTGACTTCGGCTTCAATTGCTTTCTTGTGTGCAGGGTTGAATTTACCCAGGTAATAAAGATGGAGCTTCCTCTCTGCCCATCCCTGCTCGGGGATGAACGGGTCAAGTTTCCTGACCAGCTCCTCGATCTCTGCGGACATGATTGATTTTTATTGAGGCAGCTAAAAAAAATTCCTGAACGGGCCGAGCTCTTTCTTGGCATCAAGAATCTTTTCCTTTATGCTCTGTGGAGTCAGTGTCCCACCTTTGGTTAAGGAATATTTGGTGTCACCCTCAGACTCAGTTTTGTATGGCCTATGTTGTTTCATGCTGACAATTTACGGTATCGCGCCTTCATCCTTAAATCTTATTATATCGTCCCAGGTGTAGCCATGCTCCAGGAGTATCTCTTCATTATGCTGTCCCAGTTCCGGGGCCACGGTTCTGATTTCCGGGGCCTGTTTGTCCAGCCGGATGGGCGTGGTCAATATTTTTGACGGGCCAAATTCCGGATGGTCCACCTCAACAATATGATCGTTGGCGGCTATCTGCGGGTCGTTGATAACTTCGGCAAAGGTAGAAGGAATATGGGTCCAGACAACACCATGCTCGTCCAGGATCGGCCCCCATTCGTCTCGATCTTTGACCATAAACGCCTTATCCAAAATCGAAATCAACTCAACGTTGTTTTCCAGCCTTGCTTCTCGAGAACTGAACTTGGGGTGGGTCTCCAAATCTCCCAAATCCAAAGCCCGGCAAAGGGGAGACCAGTATGGTTCGTCGGGCAGGCAGACAATTGTCAGCCAACTGCCGTCTTGGCATTGGTAATAATTAATCAAGGGATTGGCGATTTCCGACCTGACGGCTCGAGGCGGTTCTTCGCCCGTGGATAGAACCATCTGGATGGGGCAGCTTGTAACCCAGGTGCCGACGCCAAATAACGAGACGTCCACCTGGCGGCCTTGGCCCGTGTTTTGTCGCTCGTAAAGGGCCAGCATAATTCCGCCAAACAGAACCAGGCCGCTGACCTGGTCACCCACGCCGGCAAACTGCTGAAATATCGGAGGCTGATTTACGCCGAGGCCGGCCATAAGACCGCTCCTGGCCCAGTAGGCGGTGGCGTCGAAACCGGGCTTGCTGATGTCCGGCCCGTTATGACCGAACCCGGAAGCATGAGCGTACACCAGGCGCGGATTGATGGAGGAAAGTTTCTCGTAGTCAAGTTCCATTTTTTTTAAGGACGCAGCCGGGATGTTGCTCACAAAGACGTCCGCGTCTTCGATGAGTCTATACATTATCTCCCGGCCGCCCTGGGTTTTGAGGTCAACGGCCATGCCTCTTTTATTACGATTGTTGAGCCCGTAAAGAGATACCGGGATATCGGCCTCATCTATTCCCAGGTTCATCAGAAACCAGCGGAAAAGGTCGCCTGTTTCAGGCTCTTCAACCTTAATAACGTTGGCGCCCCAGTCGGCCATTGCGGCCGAGGAGGCCGGTGCCATAGCCCAACTGGTCAAATCGACTACTTTAATTCCTTCAAGCGGCAGCATAGTTTCCTCCTGTGACATATTAACCGAAATTATGCGGCATCAGCCGAGGTTTCCTGATTTACAGCCCCCTTAATTACGGTTAAAAGACATCCGGTTAGCTTGCTATTGAGAATTCAGTCTGCAAGGTTTCCATTAATTGTTTAACCGGTATAATCTCCGTAACCCTGAAAGCATTCGATCCGGCAAAGGCAAAACCATAACGAAATTTGCCTTTACGGGCATTGGCCAAAGCGATGGCGATGCAGTATGGGCTTTTCTCCGGATCACAGGTTTTGAGGCAGTGGTAGGGGCAGTTAATGGGCATTTTTTTCCCTTCGAATACCTGCTCGATAAACCGGTTCCGAATGACCCGGCCGGGCAGCCCCAGGGGGCTCTTTATCACCACCAGATCTTCTTCACTTGCCTCAATATAAGTTTGTTTGAAACCGGCTTCCGCGTCACACTCATCCGTGGCTACGAAGCGCGTTCCCAGTTGTACGGCGGCTGCACCCAGATTGAGAAACTTGCGAATGTCCTGGCCGGTAAAAATTCCGCCGGCGGCAATAATCGGAATTTTAGCCTTTTTTTCCTCTTCGAAAGGCTTTACCGCTTCAATTGTATCCTCAACCAGATTTTCCAATGAAAAATTCGGATCATCAAGCTGGCTGGCTTTAAAACCCAAATGACCTCCAGCCATCGGTCCTTCAACCACGAAACCATCGGGCAGATAGTCATGTTTAAGCAGCCATTTTTTACATAAAAGCGTCGCGGCCCTGCCTGAGGATACGATTGGAACCAGTTTTGTTTTTGATCCTTCAGTAAGGTAGCCAGGCAGGCCCAGGGGAAGGCCCGCTCCAGCGAAAATTATGTCGATTTCCTCTTCAATGGAGGTTCTGACCATATCGCTGAAATTTGTCAGGGCAACCATGATGTTCACGCCTAGCACGCCTTTGGTTAGTTGTTTGGCTTTGCGAATTTCATTTTGAAGGAATCTTATGTTGGCCTGATCTCCATTTTGGCCAATATCAGGTTCACCTATGCCCGGCATGGCTGCGGAAATAACGCCGATTCCGCCTTCATTGGCTACGGCTGAGGCCAGGCTTGAGAGTGATATTCCTACCCCCATGCCTCCCTGTATGACAGGTGTTGGTAATATCAGGTCGCCGATTTTAAACTCTGGAAAATTCAACTCTTCTGCTCCTCTTCAGGTTCTGCCGCCTCTAAAAAAAAATCCCATTGAATGGGAGGTTTCAAGGGAAAAAAATGTCAATATGGAGTTTCCTCTCTGGCTCCAACTTAAACGAATGAAGGCCAGGATTCAAGCCAAATGGGCCTTTAAATAAAGATTTTACATTACTCATACAAATGGGTACCGCATTGCGACTGGGTTGTCGGTCAGCCGGTCTTGAATAAAACAAAGCAAAAAGAAGGGAGTATAGGTAAATATTACCGCGGGTGGTTCAGACGACTTGTTCAAGTCGTCTGAGTGCCGAAGACACAAGAAGTTCAGGTTAGAGGTCTGATCCTTAATTCCCACCCTTTTCTTAATAGATACTGTTATGCAGAATTGCTTGGCAGCACTGGGTGAGCACTGCGCCTAAAACAGCGATTATTATGCGCGATACATTTTGCGGTGCGTAGTGCGCACCCTAGCTTGTATGTTTCTCAGCAGAATGCTGGGTTTCGCTTTAGCGAAGCGAAACCCAACAAATTCAACTGGACTCTGATGGTCACCGGTGCTGATCCGTTATCCAATTTCACCCTTCATGAAAGGCTTTAGAAAATTATTATGCAGGTTTTTTCTCACTTTTTCATACCCGGGATCGTCAACCAGGTTGTTTAACTCGTCCGGGTCTTCCTGAAGGTCGAACAATTCACAGGCGATTTCATTCTGGCTGTCATAAAGATACCTGTATCGATCCGTGGCGGCCATTACCAGGAAGTTGCCCCGGTTGCCGTGGCCAGCCATTTCACTGAAAGCGGCCTCGCGCGGCTTTCCTTTGCCTTCAAGAAAGGGGAGGAGAGTCCGGCCCCGGGAATCCTTTGGGGGCTCGGCCCGGGCCAGGTCAATAACCGTGGCGGTCAGATCGATGGACTGGGTCGGACTGTTAACCACCCGGGGTCTGGCGCCTCCCGGCGGGTGTATAATGTTCGGCACCAGAACCGAGCCTTTGTAAAAGACGTTCTTGAACATCAGGCCGTGGTCACCCAGCATTTCACCGTGGTCGGAAGTGAAGATTATCCAGGTATTTGCCTCCCGTCCCTGTCTTTCCAAAGCGTTTACAAGGTCCCCGATTTTCTGGTCGATGAGCGAGACCATCCCGTAATAATGGCGGGCCGCTTCCAGCAGGAGCTCCGGGGTGAGTTTTTCAGTCTTGATGCCTTTCAGCCAGCCTCCAAGGTATCGGCCCCAGGCATTGTCAGGAATTTTTGGTCTCTGCCGGGGGCCTAGCGGGATTTTCTTGTTCTTGTAAAAAGCGGCCCAGATGGGATCGTCTATCAGCGGCGGGTGCGGCGCGACAAAGGAAATCCAAAAAAAAAACGGTTTTTGGTCCTGGTACCCGTCGAGCCATTCGATTGATTTATGGGCAATGAAGCTGGTCAAATCGTGTTCCTGGGCCAGGCGGCTTGTTTTTCCTATGTAATTGTCCTCGACCCTGGCCTTGGGGGTTCTAAATTCCGGCGTCTCCTTTAGGTAGGTCTGATAAAGCCCTTTTTCCTTGAGGTATTCCGTATATGGGGTGACGATTCCTTTAATCGCATGGGCCTGCTTATCGAATTCCTCGAGCACGTAATCAAGACCAAAGGATCTTACGAACCCCTGATTCTTGCGAAGATCACGCGAACCGGAAGGCGACCCGGCGTAAAAATGAGTCTTGCCGATCTTGGCCGTGAAGTACCCCGCCTTCTGGAGCTGTTTCATCATGGTCGGCCATTCGGTCTTCATGTCGAACCGATTCCAGGTCTGACCGTGCTGGTGTACGTACTGGCCGGTCATTATGGACGCACGCGAGGGCTGGCAGAGTGGACCCTGACAATATGTCCTGGCAAACCGGACACCTCCGGCGGCTAATTTGTCCAGGTTGGGTGTCTGGATAACCTTGTTGCCGGCCGCTCCCAGCGCGTCATAGCGGTGTTCGTCAGTGGTGATGAACAGGATGTTCGGCCTGCCGGAATTTTTCTGGCGGGCCTCGGCCGATTGCCCGGACAGTTTCCCGGAACCTAAAGCCAGACCTGTGGTCCCGGCCGCGGCGGTTTTCAGAAACTGTCTTCGAGACATGCCGCTGTTCGTCTCCAAGGCGGCGAATCCTCTCTGGCGCATGATGTGAAATCTTCCCTACGAGCGCCCCTCTATGAATTTCACCGTCGTTGAGGACTGGAGTTCAGAATTTATTGGTTATGGCGGAGGCTCCACTGAATAGGCCCCGCCTTTCAAGGCGGGGATATTTATTCCTCGACAAGATGAAACAGTTTTTCATACAATAAAATGAAAGGTGCGGATCTGTAATTTATTCAGGATAACTTTAACAGTTGTTTGAGAGGAAAGCAACCACGGGTATTGTTCCGGATTTATCCGGGACGTGGTAGCGTGTATCTGTGTGAAATAAAAATACTGAAAAAATCACCATACAAATCTGCGGGGGAAGCGCCATGAAATTGGGAGAGATTTTTAGGCGGACAGCGGCAGGCTTATTAGCCGGATTACTGCTTTTGGCAGCGGCCGAGATTGAAGGAGGGCAGGGCGTAATGGCCATGGAGAGGCAGAGCGTAACAAAACAGAAGGCCGCGGGGCTGACATTTCTGCCGGATTGGGCCGTGATCATCCTGGCCGCGCCTTGGGCCGGAACCAGATCAGAGTTCGGCTTCCCGGCTAATGAATTATACGCTGTGGATTT
>JAZGHI010000147.1:0-7069 GCA_036480955.1 Candidatus Adiutricales bacterium | reverse complement strand
TTCCCCCAATCTATGGTCGGGTCTGCCAGGGACCGGATAGGCAGGTACAGATAGACCGAAAAACCGGCCAGAAAAAATAAGAGAATGCACATTAAGCGGCGGAATGTGGACTCACGGCTGCATAGGAAGAAATATACCAGAAAACCGGGCAGATACAGGGCCACGGAAGCGTGGTTGCCAGCGGCTAATCCGTATAAAAAGCTCCCGGCGTAGAGCCAGCAATCACCATCGCCGGATGACCAGCGTATCGCCGAGTAAAATATAAACGCCAGAAAAAAAAGATTAAGAGTGTAGACCTCGGTGGTGGTCGCGTTCTCCCAAAGGGTGGCGCTTAGTCCGATTACCAGCACTGAACAAGCGGCGGCGTACGCCCATGGGAATTCGGTGGATGGTCTGATTTCCTCTGTCGCCAGCCGCTTAACCAGAGAGTACAGGATATATAGGGCCAGTGCGGCGAAAAGGGCCGAGAAAAGATTGAGCCGAAAGGCGATGCTGCCCAAAGGGATAAAGGTGAGGGCTTTGGTAAGCAGGGAATAGGTTGGGAAGCCGGCCGGATGAGCTATGCCCAGAGTGAGTGTAGTTACAGTGAATTCAGGCGCGTCTCTCCAGCCCAGAGAAGGGGCCGCGGTCAGAAAATAGAGTATCAGGAAGACCAGACATATAATCTCCGGTCCAAGTAATGATTTTTCAGATCGGGAAGAGATCATGAAAGACGCTTTTTATCCACTCTGAACAATTCCCATTCGGCCTGAAAACGTCCGGAAGGTCTGGATACTCGATAGCTGGTTGATTCATTACTCGCTGCCGGTCGTCTATTCGGTTGCTTTTTGATTCACTGCTCGGGGTTCTATCCATATCACAGCTTGAAACTAATGTGAATCACTACCAAATAATTGACGTCACGAATGGGTGGTGCGTATTAAGGGCTTAAAAAAAGCGGCCCCGATAATGGGGCCGCTGGTTAAAGGATCATTGCGTTGACCTGGTTACTGGATACCACCGGCGGCGCTGTCATAGGTAAACGTATTGGCCGAGCTGGTATGGCTCGCGGTTCCTGACCAACCTGTCAAATTCGCTCCGGTTATGGCTACAGCTATCTGGGGCTCAACGGTCCAACCGACCAGGTTGGTTCGAGTCGCGGTGTAGGTGTTTTCGGTGGCGTAGTAGTTTTCCTGGGCCGTGGCCAGATTCTTAAGGGCTGATTTGGCCGCTGAATCCTGAGCCTTTCTCCGGTAACTGTTAAACTGCGGGATGGCGATGGCAGCCAAGATACCGATGATGGCCACAACGATCATGAGCTCGATCAGGGTAAATCCTTTTTGTCTTCGACTCTTGTGAAACTTGCTTAACATAATTGACCTCCTTTTTTGGTTTACAGGTTAATACAGCTAAAATATCTTTTTATCCCTCATCCTCTTTGTGAGTTTTTATAAGCAATTGCTGTGCCAGAATGCAAAAAAGAAGGCTAAACCAACCAGTTAGAATTAATTGTCTGTTATCTCATTGAAATTACGTAATTTTTATTGATCAATCCCGAACATGAATTTTTTAGCTTTTTTTAAATTATATCAGAAGTTGGAACATGACGACTAAATAATGTCCAAAATTCCAAATATTATGGACGAAAATTAGATAAAAAGAGGATAATTTTTTGATGTTGATCAAAAATTGATCAAAAATTAAGCTTTGACAGCCGGTATTTAAGTGAACTGAAACTGATACCCAGCAGTTTAGCCGCTCTGGTCTTGGAGCCGCCCGACTTAACTAGGGCCTCATTTATGAGGTGCTCCTCCACCTTATGCAAGGCCGCGTCCATGTCCAGTCCACCCGGTGCCAGTTGTGTTTCTATCTGGTCTGAGGGAAGACTGGCAACCGCTGCCTCGGCCTTTCTTATTTCTTCTTCAATCTGTTCCGCCTCCAAATTTTCGATGCTGTATTTACTCAGCCGGTAGCTTAAGTTTTTCGGCGACACACCGAGCAACTCTGCCGCCCTCTGGCGCACATTAGACCCGGCCCGCAGGGCGAGTAGAAGGAACCGAACCTCGAGTTTTTGAAGAGTTTCTTTAAGATCGAAATCCCGGACAGAGTCCGATTCCATAACCGGTTCGGTCTTTTCTTCCAGTTTTTCAACCGGTTCCTGTCCCAGGCTCCGGCGTCGTTTGAAGGAACTCAAGGCCAGGCTTTCCGGCAGAATAATATTGGACTGTTCCAGGGCCACGGAACGCTGGATAATGTTTTCGAGTTCCCGCACGTTTCCGGGGAAGTCGTATTGGGAAAGTACATCGAGAGCGTAGGATGAAATTTTCCAGACGTCTTTCCCCAGTTCCCGGGTATATTTTTCAAGAAAATGATGGGCCAGCAGGGGTAGGTCTCCCTGCCTCTCACGGAGCGGGGGCAGTTTAATGTTGATGACGTTCAGGCGGAAGTAAAGGTCTTCACGGAAGTTGCCTTCCATCACTTCGTCTTCGAGATTTTTATTGGTGGCTGTGATGAAACGTACATCGGCTGTGCGTTCTTCGGTACCGCCCAGCACGCGGTATTTTTTTTCCTGCACCACCCGGAGCAGTTTGACCTGCATGGGCATGGACAGGTCTCCGATTTCATCCAGAAAAATGGTGCCTTTATTCGCTATTTCGAATAGGCCGGGTTTGTCCATGGCCGCGCCGGTAAATGCGCCTTTTTTATGGCCGAACAATTCGCTCTCGATCAGTTGTTCGGGCATCCCTCCACAGTTGATGGTCACAAATTCTTCTTCGGCCCGGAGAGAATTTTCATGAACGGCCCGGGCCACCAGTTCCTTACCCGTGCCCGATTCTCCCGTAATCAGGATATTGGTCGGCGTTCGTGCCGCGCGGCGAATGAGGTCATATACTTTCAGCATTTCCGGTGAAAGACCGACCAGGCTGCCGAAGTGACATCCTTCCTTGATGTTTTCCTCGAGCGTCTTCCGTTCAGATTCTAGGGTACGGTGGGCCAGAGCCCTCTTAACCACGGCCTTGAGTTCATCTACCTGAAAAGGTTTTGGAAACAGGTCGAAGGCGCCTTCGTTCATGGCCAATACAGCGGTTTCCGGCGTCGCAAAGGCGGAGATGAGGATGACTACTGTTTCAGGATTAAGGATTTTAATTCTTTTAAGGACGTCTATTCCATCCATATGTTTCATGCGGATGTCGGTTATTACCAGGTCGAAAGGATTCTTAATTGCCTGGTTAAGAGCTTCCTGACCGTTCGAGGCCGTAATGACATCGTACCCCTCACGGGCCAGCATGAGCTTTAAGAACTCACGCATGCTAAGATCATCATCAACAACAAGTAAACGATTCATGTCAAAGGCTCAATCATGAAGAGATAAAACCACCTCACCTCGAACCATGGTTAAAACGGCACGGCCCATCATGGCGCGTCCCTGAAAGGGGGTGTTTTTTCCCAAAGATTTCAAACTACCGGTCTCGACCACCCAGTTCCGGTCGAGATCGATAAGTGTAAGATCAGCGGCCTGACCCTTGGCCAGCGTTCCCCCGCTAACACCAAGCAGGTTGGCTGGACTGGTGCTCATAGCCGAGATAGCCGAAGAAAGGCCCAATGTCCCCTCCCGGACAAGTTCCAGGGTAAGCGAGAGGGCTGTTTCCAGTCCAATAATACCGAATGCGGCCTGCTCGAACTCGACATCTTTCTCGATTTCCGAATGAGGGGCGTGGTCCGTGGCGATGGCGTCCAATGTACCATCGGCCAGTCCCTCTTTAATGGCCTCTACGTCGGTCCTGGTTCTCAGTGGCGGATTCATCTTGGCTTCGGTACGGTAACCTACGACCTCCTCTTCGGTTAAGGTGAAGTAATGGGGGGCGGTCTCAGCCGAGACGTTCAGACCACTGGATTTGGCTTGCCGAATGATTTCGACCGATCCGGCCGTGCTGATATGGGCCAGATGTATGGTGGAGCCGGCCAGTTCAGCCAGGTGAATGTCTCGATATACGGCGATCTCCTCGGCCGCCCGGGGAATGCCTTCAAGGCCCAGCCGGGTGGATACCAGTCCTTCGTTCATTACCCCGTCCGCGGAAAGGGTTAAATCTTCGGCATGGGAAATGGGAAGCAAGCCGAAGGCCTTACTGTATTCCAAAACCCGGCGCATCATGCGCGCGTTTTCCACCGGCCGGCCGTCATCGGAAACGGCCACGATCCCGGCCTCGACAAGTTCGCCGTAAGGGCTTAAGGTTTCTCCCTTGGATCCAACCGTCATAGCCGCTATGGGTAAAACCCTTATCCGGCCGGCCAACAGGGCCTGAGAAAGTATGAATTCCGTTACAGCACGGCTGTCATTGACCGGTTTCGTGTTTGGCATGGCCGCCACCGCGGTAAATCCTCCGGCTGCGGCCGCGGCCGTACCGGTAGCGATGGTCTCTTTATATTCATGGCCCGGTTCTCTCAGGTGGGTGTGCATGTCTATCAAACCCGGGGATACCACCAATCCGGTGGCGTCTATCACGTCGGCTCCGTCTGAAAAACCAGTTACTCCGCCTGGAACCGCAAGGTCCAGTATCCGGCCGTCTTCAACCAGGATATCACGAAGTTCATCCAGACCTTGACTCGGGTCTACGACCCGGCCGCCCCTGATAATGACCCTCATTCTTCTCTTTTACCCCCTATCAACAGATACAGCAGGGCCATCCTTACAGCCACACCATTGGTCACCTGGTCTAAAATGACTGAAAAAGGACCGTCAGCCACTTCCGGAGAAATTTCAACTCCCCGGTTCATTGGCCCGGGGTGCATGACAATAGCCTCTGGATCCGCCAGGGCCATCCGTGTTAGATTCAGGCCATAAAACCGTGCGTATTCTCTTGGGTCTGGAAAAAGAGACTCCTTCATCCGCTCCAATTGGATTCTCAGCATCATTACGACATCAGCCTGCTCCAGCGCCGCCTCGGGCAGGTAGCTAACTTCCACCCCATAATCCTCTAGGTATGGAGGGAGCATGGTCGGCGGACCGGCTACCCGAACCTCGGCCCCCATTTTTTTAAGGCCGATCATATTCGATCGGGCGACACGGCTGTGGGCAATATCCCCAATGATGGCCACCCGCAGGCCTTTCAGGGAACCCTTTATTTCCCTCATAGTCAACATATCCAGCAGGGCCTGAGTCGGATGTTCGTGTGTCCCGTCCCCGGCATTGATTACAGCCGAATTGACCAGCTTGGCTAACAGATGGGGAGCACCGCTGAAGGAATGACGAAGAATGATTGCGTCCGGTCTCATGGCCTCTAGATTCAAAGCGGTATCGGCCAGAGTCTCTCCTTTAACCAGGCTGGAAGTACTGGCCGAGAGGCTAACCGTATCCGCACTCAACCGTTTTGCGGCAATTTCAAAAGAGGTCCGGGTCCGGGTGCTCGGTTCGTAGAAAAAATGAACAATGGTTTTGCCGCGCAGGGTAGGGACTTTTTTAATCTCCCGCTCTGAGATCTCCTTGAAACTTTCGGCGGTGTCCAGGATATACTCAATCTCTTCGGAAGAGAAATCCTTCAGGCCAAGTAAATCTTTTCGGTTGAATTCCACCGACTATACTCCTTTTCGCCTTAAAAAAAACCTCCTCGTCTTGGTAGACGGGGAGGCAGTCATGTAACCGCAGGTACGGCAGTTCATATGATCTCCTTCGGATCTATTTCAGAATCTTTTCGATTAAACACCCTGCTTCGACACTAGTCAAGCCTTAAACTAGGCCCTTAATGTATTATTTTGCCCAGCCGTCCCCACCTGACACCCCAACCGGTTGATTTCCACGACCAGTGAATCAAAAAGGCCTTGCCGCGTATATCTTCAATATCCACATACCCCCACCATCTCGAATCATGGCTGTGATCACGGTTGTCACCCATTACGAAGTACTTGTTTTCCGGAACTGTAACCGGCCCGAACATATCCCTGGGTTTGATCATGGCAGACATACCTGAGGGCTCTGTATAACGGGCGAACTCATGATTTACCAGTTCCCCGTTGATCAAGAGTTTCTTGTTCCGGATCTCCACTGTGTCACCCGGTATACCTATTACCCTTTTAATGAAATCTACTTTCCTGTCCTGAGGGAAAATAAATACGATTACATCTCCCCGCCTGGGTGTTGTTATGGGGATCAGTACCTTGTTGACGATAGGAAGCCGAACGCCATAAAGGAACTTACTGACTAAAATTTGATCACCCACCTCAAGCGTGGACTCCATCGATCCGGAGGGTATTTTATACGTCTGGACGAGAAATGTTCTAATAAATAATGCCAGTATTACCGCGGCGATTATAACTTCAAGGTATTCCCGCAGCAGGCTTTTTGATCTCTCGGCTTTCTTTTTTCCTTTCGCGATTGAGACGTCCCCAACTCCGCTAACAGGCCTATCTGTCATTGCGCCCTTATCATTTTTTACCATCAGCCATAAATCCTTGCTACTCTATGTTATTAGAATAATATAAAATAGCCCTTAACTTGTAAAGTTAAAACTGGTTTTTTATAAAGAGTCAGGACTGGCGGAGGATTAATCCGATACCGGCTGCCCCGATAAACGCGTTTTTGGTTTGGTGCGAGCCAGTGATCGGGATTTTGGTCATCCGTGTACCGTCGTAAATATGAGCGCCAATTTTTGGAGGCTTCTCTAGGGATAGTGATCTTGTGAAATTATGGGGGATCATTAGCCGGCCTGCGGAAAGGTATCTATAGCTCATTGAGGTGTTCAGGGGCGCTGGCCGGGGGAGTGCCGCTGCCACCTAAACGAGGTGGCGCTGAAAAAGGCTCGGTTAAAGGGCGAGGTTTTATCTCGGTTTTATGAAGAATATACATGGATATTTAAAAACCAGAATCATCTCCAGAAGAGTTGATGAAAATGATAAGGATTCAAGGGGTCAAGGGTCTAAGGATTCGAGTGAAATGCTTAAGAATTACAGAGATTAGAAGGTCCGCCGTGTCGATTCCTTGCAAGTATCGCAGAAGGATATGGCCGGAAGACAACGGCAGACTACTTGAGATCATTATATATTGCCTATGGTTCTGTTTGCGAATTGGAGACCCAGGTCCTGCTTTCAGGTGATT
>JAZGHI010000146.1:0-12060 GCA_036480955.1 Candidatus Adiutricales bacterium | reverse complement strand
CCGCCTAAAATGCCCCTCGAACTGCGGTTCGACCGGGTGAAAATCGGCGAGGTCCAATTTACCTCCTTAAACGATTCAACGCTGTTAGTGAATCCTTTGATACTTCAGGGCAGTCTGAAAAAAACAGGCCGGATAATTGCCTCGATTTTCGCCTCCGGGGATTGGGGAGAAATCAAATTAAATGGACAAGCCGGCTTGAAGCCTGATTCGGCGATTGACATCAAAACAGACTGGACACTGAATAATCTGCCTTTTTCTCAGTCTGCTCAAGGTTCGGGCTCTTTGAAAGGCAGACTTTCAAAAATACAAATTGACCACGAAATCCGCACACCGCTTCAGGCAAGGCTGAAAGGTGTGATCGAAATCGTAACAAGCGCGCCTCGCTGGCGTACTGAAATAGAATGGGAGCAAACAAACCTGCAGGATTTTAAATCCGACTTGAGGGCCCTGTCCTTCAAGGGTCAACTGAGGGGCTTTGGTGATACCGCAAGCCTGAATTGTGATATCAAAACCCGGATTACGGATACCCAATATGGGACCTGGGATGCCAGAATTCAAGCCCGCGGCTGGAAGGATGGTTGGGAGTTATCGAACTTTGCCATTACCAGTCCAACGCAAACCGTGAAAATTCACGGAGAGGCGTTTATTAAGCTGGGTGAAAACAGAGAACCAGATATCGACCTCAAAGCAGAATGGGAAAACCTGAATCTTAATCTGCTGTCTCAAGAACTGAACGGTTTTTCAAGCCCAGGGGGGACTATATCCATCAAAGGATCTCTTCAGAAGTATAGACTGGTCCTTGAACCGGTCCTAAACTTTAAAAGCTTGCCCCCGTCACGATGGTCGCTGAAAGCAGAAGGAGATAAGAAGGCCTTTCGGCATGTGGTACTCCAGGGGAACTGGATGGGAGGAACCTGGTCGTCCGAGGGAGAGTTGACCTTCAGCCCTCATTTAAGCTGGGCCGCGGACATAAAGGCGGAAGGTGTAAACCCAGGTCTCTGGCGTAAGGAATGGACAGGCAATCTTGGCGCCTCCTTGCACTTAAGCGGCAGCAGAGAAAAAAATAAACTCAGCGCGAGTATCGATCTTCAGCGATTGGATGGGACCTTGAGAGGATTACCATTTAAAGCTGAAACCTCCATACGGGTGAATGAGGGGCGGTATGAGGTTGCTAACTTTGACCTTTGGTCCGGTGCGGCGCACTTAACCGGATCCGGTCGTTTCGAGAATGAATTGAACGTTATCTGGTCTCTCACGGCCGAACGTATTCAGGAGCTTCTTCCAGGCATTAAAGGCGCAGTCAACGCACGAGGCAAAGTAACCGGCTCGCTAGAACATCCTCGTATCCAGGTTGAAGCAAGAGCCGAACATGTTTCACGGGAAAATTTTCAGCTGGAATTTTTAGAGGCCAGGATTGACGCGGGGATGGAGGAGAGCCAGCCAATTCAAATCAAAGCCAGAGTCGTTAATTTTCGGATTAATCAACAATATTTTAAAAACGCACTCATAACCGGGGAGGGTCTTGCCCGGGAACATGTCATAACAGTGGATATTAATAAAACCGACCGGGAACATATCCGATTCAACGGCCGAGGATATTTTTCAGATAATCAGTATAAAGTCTCGCTCGATAAGGGGACGCTGGTTGAAAAACAATATGGTAACTGGACAATGGATAAACCTGGATCCATTCTGCTTTCTACCAAGAAAATCCTTCTCGATCAATTCTGCTGGAGCCAGAGCGAATCTCGGGTCCGCGCATGTGCTTCTCTTTCCTGGCAGAAGGATGGAATTTTTGACATTTCTTTTGGAGTTGACAAATTCGCGCTCAAAACACTTGGCTCTCTCATGACCTACAAAGAGGCAACAGCTACCGGCCTGGTTGACGGCCGGGGTGTTTTCTCAATGAAAAACGGTAAACTAGTAAAGGCAGAAGCTAGCTTTCAGGCGATAGATGGAGAGTTTATTTTTCCACTTTCCGATGAAGAAAAATATCGTACACCTTACCGCAGAATTCTTCTGGAACTTAAGAATACATCGGATGGTTTTTTGGCGGACTTAAGCGTTGACCTGGCCGATTCAGGACGGGCAAAGGGATCACTGCTTCTGCCCGGGTGGCAGCCAGGATCAGACCTCGCTTCTTCTCAACCGATAACCGGCCGTATGGAACTCGTGATCACTGACTTGAATCTGATTAACCAAATCGTCCCGGACGTTGATTCCATAAAGGGATCAATACATTCCAATCTGACCATTTCAGGGACCAGATCAGCGCCACGAGTGTCAGGGAAAATTAAGCTCACTGAAGGTTCATTCAGTATTCCAAGGCTTGGGGTAAAAATTACTGAAATCCAAATTGCGGCAGAGAATAAGGATAATGAGACCATGAACATCACCGGAACCGCACACTCTGACCCCGGTTCCCTCGAATTTTCAGGACTGGTTCATTACTCCGATTTCGATGCGATTAGCGCAAAGCTCTTTATTAAAGGCCATGAATTTGGGATTGCTGATTTACCCGAGATTAAGGTTGCCGTCTCGCCCGACGTGAATATTGAAATTAAACCTTATCAGGTTTTTGTACGCGGCAGTGTTGTTATCCCTGAAGCTGATATTCGGCCGATTGATCTCGAGCGCGTTGCGAAGAGCTCGCTGGATGTGGTTATAGTTGGGGCAAAGGAAGAGGAGCCCTCAAAATCCTTATGGAAAATCCATAATGAAGTAAAAATAGAATTGGGTGAGAATGTAAAAGTAGAGGCATATAACCTGAAAGGTCGGGTAATCGGCCAGCTCGCCGTGCAGGAAGATAAGAACGGTGTCCTCATCGGTCAGGGCGAACTGAGTATTGTGGAAGGCATCTACCTGGTTTACGGACAAGAATTGGTGATTGAAAGAGGACGATTGCTTTTCTTTAGCAGCCCGATCGAAAATCCTGGAATTGATTTCCGAGCCACACGTGAAGTACAGGATGTCTTAGCAGGGGTAATTGCTACTGGAAACCTCAGCGATCCGGAAATAAGCCTTTTCTCCAGCCCAGCGATGGATGACGCAAATACACTCTCCTATTTATTATTAGGCCGACCTTTCAATCCTACTAACGGTGAACAGGATCAGCAGTTACGACAAGCGGCTCTAGGTATCGGCCTTGCCGGAGGAGGGATGCTCGCCAGCAAACTTACCCAGAAAATTGGAATAGACGAAATCGGGTTCGAAACCGGCGCGACTCTAGAAGATACAGCCATGGTTTTAGGGACCTATCTTACTCCGAAAATATACATCCGTTACGTCAGCGGTCTTTGGCGCTCCGTTTACAATCTTACGATTCGTTACCAATTCAGGAAAAATTGGGCCATTGAAACACAGACTGGAGAGCAAAAAGGAGCTGATATTATCTTCTCGACAGAGAGATAATACATTATAATCTTCAGCGACCTGACGAAGGCTGAGAAAATACTGCCGCGAGCTTTTTCGTGCTTAAATATAACGTGCCGATAATATACTCAGAACCTCAGGGGGCGGCGGATTTCATCACTTAGTCTATTCAGCTCGGGAGTGGACCGAGTTACAAAAATCGCGCGAAAGAGAGAGATTGCACTCATACTGAACCCGATTAATTTTGAAAATTCAGGTCCAGGTTCATCTTCGCGGCGATAGTCAGTAACTCCTCCTTTACCTCACGGATCGGATTCTCGGCGGGCACCGCGGCCTCGACGGATAAATGGAAAAGAGGAGCACCGGAAAAGGGCGCGCATGTCATCTGACTTACAAGTGATTCGATATTGGCGTTTTTTAGTCGAAGGCAATGGACGACCTCCTGAAGAATTCCCGGATGGTCCACTGAAGTAACCTCAAAATTCAATGGCAACGCCGTCCGCTTGGGAATGGTTTCCGGATCTTGAGCTTCATGCAGGTAACTCTTCAGTCCCAGCTTTTCGAGAGCAGTCATTTCCTTTTTGATGGCTTCCAATTGTTCGGAAGAATACGAGAAGAGTATCATGATGGAAAAGCACCCCCCCATCACTGTCATTCGGCTGTCCAGAATGTTCGCGCCAAGTTCGAATAAGCGGGTCGAGACATCGTCTACAATGCCGGGCCTATCTGATCCTATGGAAAAAAGAACCATATGCTTTTTCATCTCGTGATCTCCATTTTTTTAGTGAGCTTATTTAAGATGTCTCATTTATGGGTCCAGAAATCTTTGGAATACCCCATTTTGTCATTATTGACTTAAAGCATGTTTAGTCAGTCAGACATGGATACCTGGCGGCTGACGTCTCATCCAATCTTCTTGTTTTGGTCGCCGTAGGCGAGTTTTTTAAACCCGATGGATTTTCCTCCGCCTCCAGGGCTATCTGCTTGCAGGCGGCAATGAAAAGATCCAGATCCTCTTTTGATTCCGTCTCGGTTGGCTCAATCATGATAGCGCCATCAATAACCAGGGGAAAATAGATCGTAGGTGGATGGAATCCGTAATCCATCAGCCTTTTGGCCATGTCCAGCGTCGTTACATCCTGGGCCCTTTGCAGTTTATCTGAAAAGACGCATTCGTGCATGGAGGGCCTATCAAATTTGAGGAAAAAAGTCTCCTTAAGGCTCTCTTTAATATAATTGGCGTTAAGTACCGCAAGCTGACTGGCCTTTTTAAGGTTCTCAGCGCCCATGGTGAGAATATAGCTGTAGGCCTTAACCATTACACCGAGGTTGCCGTAAAACGCATGGAGTTTCCCAATGGTTTGGGGATAGTCGCTTGATAAGAGATATTTATCATCCTCTTTGATCACGCGGGGAATCGGAAGGAAGGGCTCAAACGTCTTGCTGACACAGATGGGACCGGCTCCGGGACCACCTCCTCCATGAGGCGTGGAGAATGTCTTATGGAGATTCAGGTGAAGTACATCTACCCCCATTTTCCCCATGTCCACAATGCCCATGACCGCATTCATGTTCGCGCCGTCGCCATAAACATATCCGCCTTTTTTGTGGACGATCTCAGCGATCTTTCTGACATTTTCCTCAAACAGACCAAGTGTGTTGGGATTTGTTATCATGATCCCGACCGTGTCTTCATCCATAACCGCGGCCACGGATTCACTGGAGAGGATCCCGTCATCGTTGGATTTTACTAAGACCGGGCGGTAACCGCAAAGCGCCGCGCTGGCCGGATTGGTCCCGTGGGCGGTATCCGGGATTATAATCTTTGAACGGTGCTGCCCTTTACTTTTAAGATAGGCGTGAATAAAAAGCATTCCCGCTAGTTCGCCCTGGGCGCCCGCGGCCGGTTGCAGACTGACAGCATCCATCCCGGTTATTTCCGCCAACATCAGCTCTAGCTCGTATAACAGCTTCAAAACCCCTTGGGAAAGGAGCTCTGGAAGCAAGGGATGAGCCGAAGAAAATCCGCGAAGGCCTGCCTGCCTTTCATTTGTCTTGGGATTGTATTTCATGGTGCAGGAACCCAACGGGTACATACCCGTGTCCACGGAAAAATTCCAGGTGGAGAGACGAGTATAATGCCTGACCACGTCCACTTCGCTGAGATCGGGAAAATCAGGCCCATCGCCCCTGATGGATTCATTTAAAGTAAATCGCGGAACATCCCGGTTGGGAAGGGAAAAACCCAGCCTTCCGTTTCTCCCTTTCTCCCAGAGCAGGGGTTCATTCAGTACGAGGCCTGTAGTGCCGAGTGCATCTTTCATGTTGAGACCTCTCTAACAAAGTTATCCAAATCTCTCTTGGATTTGGTTTCCGTCACGCACAATAGATAGTGGTCCGCCAGTTCCGGATAATAGGGAGCCAGAGAAAGGCCCGGGATAATCTTTTTTTCAACCAGACGCTGGTAACGATCACCAAAATCGCGAGGGAATTCCACTACAAATTCATTAAAGGTTGGACCTTCAAAAGCCATTTTAAAACCGGCTTTGACTAATTCACCTTTTAAATATTCAGTCTTGTCGCGGTTGAGTGTTGAGAGTTCACTAAAACCGGTTCCTCCCAATAAGGCCATATACATGGCTGAAGCGAGGGCGCAGAGGCTGTTATTGGTACATATATTTGATGTGGCGCGCTCCCGGCGGATGTGTTGTTCCCTGGTGGCCAGGGTCAATACAAATCCCCGTTTCCCTTCCTGGTCTGTTGTCTGGCCTACTAACCGTCCCGGCATGTTTCGAACGAAGGCCATCTTTGCGGCAAACATTCCCAACGCGGGCCCTCCGAATGATTGGGCAATCCCGAAGCTCTGCCCTTCACCACAGGCGATATCCACCCCCTGGCTGCCAGGGCTTTTGATCAGCCCAAAAGCCAGCGGTTCAGTAAAACACTGGATGAACAGGGTGTCCCCGGCCTTGGCCTTTTTCCTGTGGCTTTTTAGATCCTCAATGACTCCAAAGAAATTGGGAGACTGCACGGCCACGGCGGCCAGGTCATCCATCCCCTCAATCAACGAAGTGTCCGTAGTGCCATCTTCCAGGTAAGGTAGTTCCAGAATCTCGTAATTTGTCGGTTGAAAATAAGTCTTAACCACCTGGCGGTAGTGGGGATGAATTAAGGCAGACACCGCGACTCGCCGGCGTTTGGTAATACGGATCGCCATTAGCAAAGCTTCGGCCAGGGCTGAAGCCCCATCATAAAGAGAGGCATTGGCCACTTCAAGGCCGAGCAAGCGGGCGACAAGTGTCTGGTATTCATAGATTGCCTGCAGGGTTCCTTGAGTCATCTCGGGTTGATAGGGGGTATAGCAGGTAACAAATTCTGAACGGGAGAGGAGATAGGAAAGCGTTTCAGGGATAAAATGCTCATAACTGCCCGCGCCAATATAATTGCTGTAACCGGGAGCAGTGGCCATAGTCTCTGCCAGCAAGGCCATGTGATCGTTCAGCTCCCACTCGGTCAAAGGCCCTGGAAGGTCCAGCGGGCTTGCTCTTCGGCAATCCTGCGGGACGCTTGAAAAGAGGTCTTCGAAATCCTTGGCTCCTATTACGTCCAGCATGGTAGCTATATCGTCTTCAGTATGGGGCAGGTATCTCATTCTTTAAGTCCTTTCAGCATGTCCAGATAAGCAGGCATGTCCATCAGCTGGTCGATTTCCCCGGGGCCGGAAGGTCTAATCTCGATCAGCCATCCCTCTTCATAGGGGCTCTGATTCACTAGTTCCGGTGCCTCTTCCAGCGCGCTGTTAATAGTGATGACCTCGCCGCCCACAGGTATAATCATCTCGACCACCGCCTTCACGGACTCTATAACCCCGAATTCATCCCCTTTCTCAAAAGTATCCCCAACCTCAGGCAGTTCCACAAAGACGATGTCCCCAAGTTGATCCTGGGCGTAGTCACTCAGGCCGATCCTGACATTATCTTCTAAAAGCCGGGCCCATTCATGATCTTCCGCGTAGCGCAGATTCTCCGGTAAAATTAGTTCGTGTCTCTCTTTCATGGTTTTTTCTCCTGTAATCAGATCATATCGGCCATGAAACTACGTGCCGTACGATCCGGACGAATATCATCCACAATGGTGACCTTGATTTCCCGCCGGTTGTCTATTAGTTCTATAATCTCGCCGGTGCCAAGACGCTCCCTCACCCGGACAAAACCACAACACACACCGCGAGGATTAAAATCCGGCGGCTTGTCAGGACTTGAAATGCTATAGATCCTATTCTCATGATATCCGGTACCCACATCGGTGACACAGGTAAGGACAATACCTATCTCAGTCCCGGATTGATTTTTTACGATCGACCTACCCCCGGATGAAACCTTGCGAGGGTCTTTAGCCATAAAGGCGTAGGTGTAATCTCGATAATCTGCTTCTAAAAGCGCCTTATCACCGATGAATTCTTTTGAAAATCCCGTTCCCCCCTTATTGAAGGGCAGGACAAATGTCCACGGATTATTCACGAAGGGCCAGGGCCCAATATCCTGATGGGCAAAAGGGAGCATGGCGCTCGTTCTCAATGAATCCCTGGCAGCCA
The DNA here is from genome assembly GCA_036480955.1 of Candidatus Adiutricales bacterium. Classification (GTDB taxonomy): domain Bacteria; phylum Desulfobacterota; class Desulfarculia; order Adiutricales; family JAFDHD01; genus JAZGHI01. The sequence goes on along the minus strand of JAZGHI010000146.1, from coordinate 4,094 downwards.
GGCCGCAGGGGAGGAGCCGGAATTCCTGCCCCGCTTCAATTAATAACTCCCAGACTTTCTCGATCTGAGACAGCTCCATGAAAATCTCAAACCCGAACTCTCCGGTATAGCCGGTCCTGGAAAGAAGAACCGGTCCGGCCTTTTTGAATTCTACATCAAGTCCGGTTGAAACACCCTCAGTCAGGGCTCCCTTGAAACTGAAGTAAGACATGTCCCTCAGGATATCTTCCGCGTCCACCAGGACTTTCAAAAGTATTCTGGCCGCCTTGGGTCCCTGGAGGTCGATTTTCCCTACACGGTGAGTCAAATCATTTATTCGGACTGACCAGCCGCTCCGGCAGGATAAAAAGTGGTCTATCATCTCCTCACCCATCCCGGAATTCAGAACGATGAGGAAATTGTCAGACACCATGGCGTAGACCAGGGCGTCATCTATGACTTCTGCTTTTTCATTGAGAAACACACCGTACACGCATCTTCCCACCTTAAGGGGTTTCGTCTGTCTCCCCATACGGGTCCGCAGGTCCCGGGAGAAACAGTATTGAAGTAAATCAAAAGCATTCCGACCCGTGACCCTGATTATGGCCATATGACTGGTGTCAAATATCCCCGCGTTTAAAAGAACAGACCGGTGTTCATCCTTCGCGCCCGCGGGATACCAGAGGGGCATTTCATATTGCCCGAATCCAGCCATGTTGGCCTTCTGATTCCGGTGCCATTGATGAAGGGGCGTTCTTTTTAGTTCTTCGTCCATAATGGCATATTATATCCTAGGCGGATTCCAATTCCTCTCAGAATATAGGGTACTTTCATGAAGAGCACGCCGCGTAGCCGGTGTTCAATCAAGATCCCACAAACAGAGCGGGCATGAAGCGGTTTATACTTTTCGAGCAAAACTCCTCACCTCATCTTTTATTGACAACTTCGAGAAATATTTACTCTCTAAATTTTTCGGAGAGTTCTTTACAGATAATTTTATTTTTTGAAGCGGTGGTAGTTTAGAGTGTTTTTCAGGGCGACAGCGGCGCGGTTCATTGAGGGAAAAACAGGAACACCGCCATCCTGAAATCTGGGGATGATCTCCAACGATTCCTTCATTTCCTCCGGGGTGACAAAGGGAAGTACGGCCAGTACCGGTTTGGTGGTATTATTCTTGATTTTAAGGGTTATCTCGATATCTAGCTCCTGCAGTTTCGGTGAGTACAGGAATCTGCCAACCCTGGTCATAAGAATAAGGTTATCTATGTTTGGGTCGTCAGCCAGAATCCTCAGAACACGTTCCAGGTGCTGGCGATTGGGACCGATATCGGTATCAATGGGGTTGGGATAGCCCCCGCCCACTAAAGAGAAGAATGTGCTTAATTCATCATAGGATTTCTGTGTGAGTTCAGGAACCTTCAGGCCGGCTTCAGCCAGGACATCCGCAATGGCAATGGATTCTCCTCCCGCCCCTCCGGTCACGCCGATCCTTTCCCCGTTCATTGGCGACAAGTAAAGGAGCGCCTTCAGGGTATCAATCATCTCTTCCAGGTCTGACACGCTGATTGCTCCGCTCTGTCTAACGGCGGCTCCCCAGACGCTGGCGGGTATGGCCATTGAACCGGTGTGGGACGCAATGGCCCGCCCGCCGTCGGAGGTCCTCCCTCCCTTCATGATTACTACCGGCTTACGGGAAGACACTTCCTTGAGTACTTTAAAGAACCGTCTCCCGTCTTTTACTCCCTCCAGGTACATGCCAATCACCTTGATCTCAGGGTCTTGTCCGAAATATTCAAGGAAATCGCTGGCGTGAAGAACGATACCGTTGCCGAAACTGATTGATTTGTTGATGTATATTCCTTGAAGATAGGCCAGTCTGGAGAAGGTCATGGCGTGGCCTCCGCTTTGTGAGATAAGGCCCACTGATCCGGATATGCCGCTATACTGCTCGCTTATCTGTTTCAACCCGATTTTTGGGGTAAATATACCACGGCAATTTATCCCCACGATGTGGAAACCTGCTTGCTCCGCCTTTGCGATAAGGGATCGCTGTAATTTTATCCCTTCCTCGGTCCCGGTCTCCCCAAAACCTGAAGAGAAAAAGTGGGCCGCGCCCGCATCCTTTCTAACGCAATCGTCAAGTATCTGTGGAGCCAATGACCGGGGTAAACTGACGATTACCAAGTCTACAGGGTCTGGAATATCTAAAAGGCTGGTGTAATTTTCCACACCCAATGCCTCTATGCCTTCAATAGAATCCGGGTTAACTTGAACCGAATAGAGTTTCCCCTGAAATTCGCTCAAGTTATTGAGCCAGTGAAAGTTGTTTTTCTGGCTGGCTCCCACAACAGCCACCGTCTTGGGATTAAAAGCCCGGTCTAATTTTGAGAAATCTGCCTCCACTTTTCCTCCTTTAAAACCCGACAAGCCCGCCATCATCTGATGACTGCATTATAGGAACTCAGCCTTTTTTGTTAGTGGTCAGGCGGCAACTCATTTTTATGGTGAGCTTAAGACCAAAATTTCAAGCCATCAGAAACCGGGCTATCTTTTGCCGGTGATGGCCTGGTTCACCCAGGTAATTATAAAGATGCCGCGAGGTCCTGGTGTGCAGGGCCAGGGGATGCTCCATGGAATAGCTGATACCGCTGATGGCCCGGTGGCCGAGTGTGCAAACCTGCCAGTAGGCCTCACTGGTCACCGCCTTGGCCAGATGTACACTCTCCACAGATGGCCTGTCCGTATCCAATTTCCACAAAGCCTCGTAAGTCGTCCAGCGGGCCGAATCGGCGTGGTTAATCATCTCGATGATCATGTCCTGCACCCTCTGGAAACGTCCGATTGGCCGGGAAAACTGCACTCTGACCCGGCTGTATTCCACGGCGATGCGGAACACGGCCTGGCATCCGCCGGCTTTGTAAGCGCAGAGAATGGGAGCGGCTTTGTTTATGGCCTCAGTCAGGGCCGGCCAGGCTTCATTAATATGCCCCAGTAGGGCGGATTGGGGAATTCTCATTGACTCAAACTTCACTTCAAAAGTCCTGCCGGCCAGGTACCCGGGCAGTATCTTTGTTGAAACTCCCGCGGTCTTGGAATCTACCAAAAAGAGGGATATTCCCCTGTCCGGACCGTTTCCCTCCCCTGTCCGGGCGGCCACTAAAAAATGCGTGGCGGCGAGGGCGTCAAAGGTGAACAGCTTGACCCCGTTCAGGACAAAATCACCGTTGTTCTTTTCGGCTGAGGTCTTAATCGATTCCGGTTCCCAACTGAATTCAGGCTCAGTCAGGGCCAGGGTCAATACCATGGTTCCATCAGCCACCTGAGGTAATATTTCTTTCTTTTGCTCCTCGGTCCCGGCTTCATTTACTATCAGACTGCCTAATATGCCGGATGAAAAATAAGGACCGGGTAAGGGTCCGGTACCCAGGGCCTCGAACAGGACCCCGGCGCTGGTGAGAGGATACTCCACCCCGCCGTATTCTTCCGGAATGATTATTCCCAGCCAGCCCATTTCCTTTACTTTTCGCCAGATATCTTCAGTGTAACCGGTGTCCGAGTCATGCAATTCCTGCATGAGTTCTTTAGGCACCTCCCGCTCCAGAAATCTGAGGGCCGTGTTTTTCAACATCTCTTCATTTTCGGTTAAACTCAAATCTATACTCATCTCAGCTCCTTTTTTAACCGCTCCAGCTCTAGCGGCCGATGCGCAGTGCCCGTGAAATGATTATTTTAAGGGCCTCCGGTGTACCTCCTGGGGCTACACACACCCCTGAACGTTCACAAACCTCGAACAGGCTGTCCTCAAGTCCCCACTCTTCGTCACTGGTCAGGGCGTAAGGTCCGAGAACCCTGGCCATGTAAGCCGACATATCGGTACCAAACATTTTAGTAAACAGCGACAACTGAGGTCCGGCGTAAGGGGCCCTTATTCCAGCCCTGGGCAGTCCCGCGTTTCTTAACATTAACAGGCGTTCAATCTCACCGCCGATATAGGCGTCCACCACTGTTTCGAGAAGCTGAGGATTCTGCTTTATACGCTCCTTGATATTTGGATTGTTCCGGCACTGGTCGATGAGTTTATCAACCATCATGTTGGAGGGGATGTGGGTCGCGCC
>JAZGHI010000145.1:0-3247 GCA_036480955.1 Candidatus Adiutricales bacterium | reverse complement strand
TTTAACAAGGTAACAAATCTCATTATCGGTTCGAATTATATCTCCCTAATAGCGGCTGAGGCCAAAGCTAAAGAATTGGGGTATAAACCTTTCCTGCTTTCTTCCAGTACTCAAGGTGAGACCAAAGAGATTGCCCGCGTCCACGTGGCCATTGCCCACGAAATTAGAGCTACAAAACATCCGGTGAAACCGCCGGCCTGCTTGATATCCGGCGGAGAAACTACCGTCACCATGACCACACACGGCCAGGGGGGACGGAACCAGGAGTTCGCCCTGTCCGCAGCTATCGATCTGGAAAATATGGACGACGTGTTGGTTTTTTCAGCCGGCACAGACGGAACTGATGGACCAACCGACGCTGCCGGGGCCATGGTCGATGGCACTACGTGTGACAGAGCGGTGAATTTTAACCTGTCACCCAAAAAGCATCTAATGGATCACAACGCCTACCCCTTTTTCAAGAAATTGGGCGATTTAGTGGTCACCGGGCCAACCTTGACTAACGTGATGGACGTTCGCTTCGTCTTGATAAAATAAGTCTTCATTCAGTGCCTACTCACCATCATCGCTTCGTGGAGGAATATAAAGGGTTGGTCGGTTTCGGTCAGGACCGGGAGACCGACGAGGCCTCGCTGATTGTATTTTTACAGAAATTTTCGGACGATGATTTGATGGAAACTCTTCGAGGGCGGTTGGATGATGGTGAATTAGATGAGCTTTTTCAATTAATTAGCCGCCTTCTTCGGAAACATCTGAGCCAGGAAGAGTACCACCGGCTATTCCTGAAAGACACAGATAAAGCGTAAATATTATGGGGATCAACCTGATTATCATCTACACGAGATGATTCATAAAAAAATCTAGCCGTCCAGCCCCCTTCTCCACTCATAAAGAACCACGCCCACGGCCAGAGCCGGCAGTCAGTGATTACTTGAATAATTATGTTTTTCGATGTTCTGTTTTGTTCCTTCCAGGCTTTTGAAAACCTGGTGGGGATTGGATTTACTAAAGATAGCTCTCTTTCAGTTCTTTTAGTCTAAATCAGGCAACTCCAAGGTATCCTCGAAAAAGCCGATTGAGTGTTTTTTAAGCAGCCTCAATAAAAAAAAAGCTAGAGCTCGAATTCTGTATGTATAATGCAGAGGTATTCGTCACAATCCATTCAAATGCCCGGTCATGACCAGTCTATTTTTTGCTTCTAGAAATCACCCACTTTATTACTTCTCATCATCATCGATGCGAATCAGGGACCTGAGAATGGCCATGGGGCTGGACCCCATGGAGAGGATCCGGATTTCTTCCATACGCTTCTGGTCGTGCTCAAATTTTTGCCTCAGTCTAGTCTCGTAGGCCTCTTTGAGCATTTCAAAGAGTTTGTCCAAACTGTAGGGCTTTTCCAGGTAGCCGAATGCGCCCGCCTTGGTACTTTCCACCGCGGAATCAATTGAAGCATGACCCGTTAGCATGATGACTTCTAAAAACTTGTGCTTCTTCTTCAGGATTTTGAGGAGTTCCATGCCGTCCATGCCGGGCATTTTCAAATCAAGGATAGCCACATCGAATTTGCCCTTCTTGGCCGCCTTGACCGCCTTCTCTCCCTCGGTCGTGGAAGTAACGTCGAAATCCTTAAATCCCAGCCTTTCTGAAATGGTCTCCAGGAATTTTTCATCATCATCGACAATGAGGAGTTTTATCTGTTTTTTTTCATCTTTCATTTTGAAAGTACCTCCCTTTATTCAATAGATTTGACAAAAAGTTCATCGAGATCGGGTGACCAAGAATCTCGGCTAATTGTTACACACGTCTGGGCGGCTGCATGGTAAACGCTTTAAAAGGCCGAATTCAAACGCTTTTACTTTTCCCGACGGGAAATATTTCGCCCGCATAAAGCGAAGGATTATTTTCCAAAGAAACGAAAGCAAGAATCATTTTGATTTCAATTGCATGTAAAACAGTTCCATAGAAGAGCTGGACACGGGTGTTTGTAATACTCGGTCAGTTCAAAGAAAAAACATGTAATAAGTAATCAAGACATAGGGTTACTACCTTTCTACAAACAGAGTTGCTGCCTTGTAGGTGTCGCAAAATAATACATATATCGTGTGAATTTGGACAAAAAACACTTTAAAAACTGATAGTTACATGATTATTGACTAATAATACAACATGTTTTAAAAGTAACATTAAGCGATTATTTTTCTTCCTCGAATTGTTTGAGTTTCCGCCAGAGGGAGGCCCGGTTGATACCGAGGATCCTGGCCGCTTCGTTTTTTTTGCCTTTCGTGGCCTTCAGAACATCCAATATGTGGCGCTTTTCAAGTTCGGCCAGGGTTATGAAGTCTTCTTTTTTCCTCCCGGGGGACTGTTTCATCTCAATGATTCGCTGAGGAATATGCGCTGGCCGCAGTTGGTTCCCCTCACACACAATGACCGCGTGTTCGATGGCATTTTCCAGCTCGCGCACGTTCCCGGGAAAGGAATATTTCATTAAGTACAACAGAACTTCATCCGAGATTCCTTTAATGGTCTTTCTGAATTCTTTTCTAAATTTATCGAGAAAATAACTACTTAACAGTGGGATATCTTCTCGTCGCTCTCGGAGTGGGGGGATACGCAGAATGAAGGCGTTGAGCCGGTAATACAGGTCCTGACGAAAATCTCCATCATCCAGTTTTTCTTTAAGGCTCTGGTTTGTGGCGGCCAGGACGCGAACGTCCACCGGTATCTCTTCGGTCCCGCCCATGCGGATAATTTCTTTCTCCTGCAGGACTCGCAGCAGCTTGATCTGCATAGTGAGGGGGGTTTCCCCTATCTCATCCAGGAGCATGGTTCCTTTGGAGGCGGCTTCAAACAGGCCGATCTTGCGGTTAAACGCCCCGGTAAACGCCTCCTTTTCATGGCCGAATAATTCATTGCTCAGCAGTTCCTCGCTGAAGGAACCGCAATTGATGGCCATGAACTTTTTTTCTCTTCGTGAACTCAACGCATGAATGGCTCTGGCAACCAGTTCTTTTCCTGTGCCAGTTTCCCCGAGAATGAGCACGGTGCAGTCGAGGGCGGCCACTTTTGAAATGCTCTTTTTCAGCTCCAGCATGGCGGGCGTCGCGCCGACAAGCCTATGTCCCTGCAAGCCATCAGAGTCGGTGTGAGTTGTATCCTCGGCGTTGATTGACTCCTGGCGTTCCAACACCTGCCGCGCTGCATACATCTCGAGTTCCTCGGGTTTGGGGGTAGAGCCGCTGAACTG
>JAZGHI010000144.1:0-6100 GCA_036480955.1 Candidatus Adiutricales bacterium | reverse complement strand
ACGATCCCCGCCAGAGCGGCTGTAAATGCGACCTGCCTCGAATGCGCGAAGGTGGTCTGGACGCGGCTTTTTTCGCCGTGTTTATCGGTCAGGGGCCGCGTACGCCTGAGAATAATGAAAAAGCCCGTAAGCGGACCTTGAAGATCTATGAGGCTGTCAGAGAAATGTCAGAGGCAAACTCTGAGCAAGTCGAACTGGCCTTCTCTCCCGAGGACGCCTTCCGGATCAAGGAATCGGGCCAACGGGCCATTTATCTGGGTCTGGAAAACGGTTACCCCATCGGAAACGACCTGTCTCTTATCCAGACCTATTACGATCTCGGGGCACGGTATGTTACCCTTTGCCATAACCGCCATAACGATATTTGCGATTCTTCCACCGATCCCAAGGGGCCGGAACACGACGGCTTAAGCGATTACGGCCGAAAAGTGATTCAAGAAATGAACCGGCTGGGCATGATTGTCGACGTTTCCCATATTTCCAATAAATCCTTTTACGACGTAATTGAGGTTTCCGAAACACCGGTGGCGGCTACCCACTCCTGCGCCCGGGCCCTTTGTGACCATCCCCGCAACCTGGATGATAAGATGCTGGAAAAGCTGGCTGATAACGGCGGGGTAATACAAATCTGTGTGTTGAGCGCCTTCGTAAAGACACCCGAACCCTATCCGGAACGAGCAAGCGCTTTGAAGGCTTTCAGGGAGAAGTTCGATCAGAGCACGGCTCTCTCCGGTCAGGACCAGGAATCCGCCCTCGAGGAATTCAAAAAAATTAACGAAAAATTTCCCCCTGAACTCGCTACGGTCAAAGACGCGGTCGACCACATCGACCACGCTGTGAAAATAGCCGGGATCGACCATGTGGGCCTTGGAACTGATTTCGACGGCGGCGGGGGTCTGAAAGATTGTTTTGATGTAAGCGAGTTGGGAAACATCACCGCGGAATTGATCAACCGAAAATATACCGATGACCAGATCGCGAAAATCTGGGGCGGCAATTTCATAAGAGTATTCCGCCGGGCGCAAGACGCTTAAATTCAGAACAGAATCATTTATTTACTTGACCACAGACTTCGGGCTTAACATCTTCCAGATAGTTCACTGAACCAATAAAAAAAAATCAAAATTCAGAACCAATGTAATAAAAATAAGTTGGAGATTAGTAACATCTCTTCTTTTTTTGTAATCTAGTTTCTTGGATAACCTTAAATAAAGGCGGGACCTTGAACACAAGGCCCGCCTTTATTTTTCATATCTCCTGAAAAATTTAATTGTCCCGGTTAATCCTCCAGGGTTGAGGTATCCCCTTCGGGCAGGCCAAGTTCCCTGGCCTTGAGCAGTCTTCTCATTATCTTACCGCTCCTGGTCTTCGGCAGGCCGGGACTGAATTCAATCTCGCGCGGGCAGGACAGAGCGTGCAGTTTTTTTCGGGCAAAACGCCTGATATCCCGCCTCAATTCCTCAGAAGGTTCGTAGCCGTCCTTGAGCGCCACAAAAGCCTTGATAACCTCCATGGCAATATCATCGGGAATGCCTATTACACCGGCTTCAGCCACGGCCGGGTGTTCAATAAGCGTGCTCTCCACCTCAAATGGACCGACCAGGTGGCCGGCCGTGTTAATCACGTCGTCCGCCCGGCCCACGAACCAGAAATAGCCGTCTTCATCTTTCCTGGCCTTATCGCCGGTGATATACCACTCGCCCTCGAATTTGGACCGGTAAAGTTCATCCTTGTTCCAAAAGGTCCTGAACATAGCGGGCCAAGGGGTTTTGAGGGCCAGATGGCCCTCCTCTCCCGGCGGCTGCTCAGTCTTAAAATCATCATCAAGTATGGCCGCCGTTACTCCGGGAAAGGGCCGGCCCATGGAACCCGGCCTGATATCCTGAATGGGATAATTGGCGATCTGAATACACCCGGTCTCGGTCTGCCACCAGTTATCGTGGAACGGAAGGCCGATGACCTCCTTTCCCCATATCACCGCTTCCGGATTTAACGGCTCTCCCACGCTGCACATATACCGCAGGCTTTTCAGACTGTGTTTTTCCACGGCCTTCTTCCCGGCCTTCATAAGCATCCTGATGGCCGTGGGCGCGGTATACCAGACCGTACATTTGTACTTATCGATGATCCCGTACCAGGCCCCGGCGCCGAATCCCCCTTCATAGACCACTTGAGAAATCCCGTTGGACCAGGGGCCGAAAATACCGTAAGACGTGCCGGTGACCCAGCCCGGATCAGCGGTGCACCAGTATATATCGTCGGGGTGCAGGTCGAGAACGTATTTGGCCGTGGCGTAATGGCCAACCACGGCCTGGTGGACATGGACCACGCCTTTGGGTTTACCCGTGGTCCCGGAAGTATAGTGGATGATGGCGTAATCCTCTTTGTCAGTCTTAACAATCTCGAACTCCTCCGAAGCCTCTTCCATCAAGGCTTCATAACTCACCTCTCCTTCCCCCAACTCATAAGGGGTATTTCTCCGATTAATTATAATGACGGTCTTAAGCGCCGGAAGCTCATCCCTGATTTCGTGGATAGTTTTTACCAGCCTGGGGGTAGTTATAAGGACTCTTGCTTCACAATCGGCCAGCCGGTCCTTTACCGCGTCCGGCCCAAAGGCTGAAAACAGAGGCCCGATAACACAACCGGCCTTCAGCGCTCCCAGCAGAGATATATAAGTCTCAGGCAATCGGTCGGCATAGGTAAAGACGCGATCGCCTTTCTCCGCTCCCAATTTCTCGAGCACATTAGCGAACCTGTTTGTTTGTTTATACAGGTCATAAAACGTGTACTCTTCACTCTTGTTTTCCTGGCTTTCCCAATAAAGGGCGACTTTATCCCTGGCGGATGTCTTGATATGTTTATCTATGGCCTCATGAGCCAGATTAAGGCCCCCGCCTTCCAAGCCCTCAAGTTGATCATCGATGTCCTCCCATCTGAATTCCTCACATGTTCTTCCGTAATCACCCAGATTTGGCTGCACCTGCATTTGCTCTTTCTTTATTGGTTCGTAATCCATGGATCCCCCTTCATTTGTCCCTATCTGATGCTCTTCATCATTTCCTTAAACTCGCTGGTTCCTGTTTTTTTTAGGGCTGATATATAACGGCTTTAGTTGAGATAATAACCGTCCCGGCCTCGTTTATCAGATCAGGCCCGATCCGCCAATTATCTTCCTCTTTTTAATCAACGGTGTCCTGTGGTACATGACTTTGTACCCCTGCTCAATTAACGAGAGACAAGTTAAGAAGTTGAATCTTACAAATGATTTAAACGTCAAGTTTAATCAAACTCGAAATCAACTAATACCAATTGTAAACATTATTTTCAAGTGTCATGTAGAAAGTTTATTAAAAACTTTAATCATAGATCCTTATCTAGTGTGAATCTTCATTGACTCTTTTGTTTCAATAAGTAATATTTGTGTAGTCCAATCAGCCGGATTATTATCTTAATCAATCCCGATTCCTTGAAATATCCGTTGATTGACAAGTTATATGAAATAGAAAAAATGAGAGGTGTTAAATGCCTGATTCCTTGTACAAAGACCCCTCCAAAAATATCGACGAGAGGACAGATGACCTGCTGGCCCGCATGAATATCAAGGAGAAAATCGCTCAACTGACCTCGATGTGGATTCATCAAAACCCGGAAGGTGAGCCCGTGGCTCCGGGGTTGATCATAGACCATGGAGAGGACGTGTGGGCCAGACTACTAGCCAACGGCATCGGCCAGATCACACGCCCCTTTGGCAGCCGGCCGATAGATCCGGTTAAAGGGGCGGAGATGGTGAATGAACTCCAGAAAAAACTGATCGAGGAAACCCGCCTTGGAATACCGGCCGTTTGCCACGAAGAATGTCTGACCGGTTTCATGGCCCAGGGAGCTACGTCTTTTCCCTCGCCGCTTAATTATGGCTCCACCTGGGAACCCGGGCTTATCGAGCAGGTGGGAAACGTCATCAGACGGCAGATGCGCTCGGTAGGCAGTCACCAGGGCCTGGCTCCGGTGGCCGACGTCTCCCGGGACGCCCGTTGGGGACGAGTTGAGGAGACCGTGGGTGAGGACCCTTATCTGGTGGGAACCATGGTTTGCCATTACGTCAAGGGTCTTCAAGGCCGCGATCTAAAACAGGGCGTCCTAGCCACTCTCAAGCATTTTGCCGGATACTCTTTCAGTGAGGGCGGACGCAACTTTGCTCCGGCCCACGTTGGACGGCGTGAGTTCATGGACATTTTTCTCCTCCCATTTGAAATGGCCGTAAAAGAAGGCGGCGCGGCCTCGGTAATGAACGCCTACCAGGATATAGATGGCGAACCGCCCGCCGCCTCGAGGTGGCTCCTGACCGAAGTCTTGCGGGACAAGTGGGGTTTCGATGGAATCGTAGTATCCGATTACGCGGCCGTCAGCCATCTCCATCAATTGCACCGGGTGGCCGCAGGGCGCGCCGACGCCGCGGCCCTCGCCTTAAAGGCCGGGCTGGATGTGGAACTGCCCAACCCGGTTGAATATCTAGAGGGGCTCCCAGAAGCTCTCGATCAGGGTCTTATCGCCCAGTCCGATATCGACCTGTCTGTTTCACGTGTTCTAAAAATGAAATTCCGGCTGGGTCTGTTTGAAAATCCGTATGTCGATCCCTTAGCCATAGAATTAAATCTACCCGAAGAAGACGCCCTGGCCAGGACCATCGCTGAAAAATCAATCACGCTCCTGAAAAATGACGGGACCTTGCCTCTCCCAAAGTCGATCAGGAAATTGGCCGTTATTGGACCGAACGCACATGAGCGGATGGCCCTGTTCGGGGACTACAGTTTTGAGAACCACGTGATCGCTTTGGTTTCGCCTGACATGGCCGAGGAGCTTGTATCCGCGCCCACGGTTCTGGACGAGCTGCGAAATAGACTCCCGGAGACGGAAATAAGTTACACCAAGGGTTGCGAGATCATGAGCGATGAAACCTCGGGTATCGAAGAAGCAGTGGATATGGCGCGAGGGGCGGAAGCGGCCATCCTGGTTGTTGGCGATAAAGCCGGGCTTTTTCGCCGGGGGACCGTGGGAGAGGGAACCGATGCCACTGATCTGTCTTTACCCGGCGGTCAGACGCAATTGGTCGAAGCCGTTCTGGATACAGGCAGACCGGTCATTCTGGTCTTGTTGAACGGCCGGCCTTTTTCCATACCGCAGATTGCTGAAAGGGCCTCCGGGATTTTAGAAGCCTGGTTTCCGGGCCAGGCCGGAGCCAGCGTTATCGCGGACGCCATCCTGGGTGATCTCAATCCCGGAGGGAAAACGACTCTAACCTTCAGTCAGAGCGTCGGAACCCAGCCCGCGTTTTATAACCGTAAGTTTCTGGCTGGCGGCGTGCCCCGCTTGCCAGATCTGGAGCCTGTGTTTCCCTTTGGGCACGGTTTAAGCTACACGGAATTTAAATATTCGGATCTTGATTTGTCCGCTTCAGAAATTCCCGTTGACGGGCAGGTGGACATATCCTGTACGATCCGTAACATCGGTGACCGGGAGGGTGATGAGGTAGTTCAGTTGTACCTCCAGGACCTTTACGCCAGCGTAACAAGACCGATTCTGGAACTTAAAGGCTTCACACGAGTCGACCTGAAGCCGGGGGAAGCCAAACGGGTCACCTTCACCGTGCACGCGGACCTGCTCTCTTTTACCGGACTGGATTATAAAAAAATTGTGGAACCGGGCCGGGTAGCGGTCAGGATAGGATCATCTTCCCGGGATATCAGACTTAAACGTGAATTCGAATTGACCGGTCCTGTCCGTGAAGTGGGCGAGGATCGTGTACTCAGCTCTCAGGTAAGGATTGAGACAGCGAATTGAGACATTAACCCTGTTTAGAACCTGCCTCAAGACTGAGAAATTCTTCTGAATCAGTCTTTACGGTCCCGGTTGGAAAAACACTTAAAGTGAGACCTCTGCAAAACGAGTAATTTGAGGTCAAATCGCTTTTCAGCGGGAGCACGAAAATTTAAGCCGCAGGAATACTTGTAGTATTTCGAGGACTAAAGCCACTGCAGGCGAAGCCGAAGTGGCAGCTCAAAATTCGAGCGCGACTAATTCATAAGGCCGAAGGTCATAT
>JAZGHI010000143.1:0-5096 GCA_036480955.1 Candidatus Adiutricales bacterium | reverse complement strand
AACTGCTACGAGGAATTGGGATTTAAGGGCCGTATATATCCGGTAAATCCGAAGGCTGACGAAATAATGGGTTACAGGGCCTACCCCAAGGTTTCCGATATACCGGAACCTGTGGACCTGGTTATTGTGGCCGTGCCGGCCGCGGCCCTGGTGGACGTACTGGAAGATTGCGCAAAAGCGGACGCCAAAAACATACATGTGTTTACTTCAGGTTTTGAGGAAACAGGTGAAAAAGAAGCCGTTGCGCTCGGTCTCAAAGTACGGGAGACAGCCGCCAGGGGCGGCCTTCGCATCATCGGCCCGAACTGTATGGGCCTTTATGTACCCGAGGCAGGGATCGGGTCGTTTGATAGGCTTCCCAGGCAGAGTGGTCCAGTGGCTTTTATTTCCCAGAGCGGCGGTCACTGCAACTGGTTTACCCATAATACCACCAATTATGGTTTTTATTGCAGCAAAGTCATCAGTTTTGGCAACGCTTACGTCCTGGACGGCACCGATTTTCTAGAGTACCTGGCCGGGGATCCGAAAACCGGCGTCGTCTGTATGTACCTTGAAGGCATAAAGGATGGAGCCAGGCTAACAAGGCTGGTAAAGGAGGTAAACCGAATCAAGCCCGTTATCCTCTGGAAGGCGGGGCTCACGGAATCGGGTACAAGGGCCGTAGCCTCCCACACCGGCTCGCTGGCGGGACAGGACGCAATCTGGAAGAGCTTCTATGCTCAAACCGGGGCGGTGCAGGTCTATTCCCTGGAAGAACTGGCTGAAATGGCCATGACCTTTCTCCGGGTGAAACCGCCCGAAGGAAAAAGAGTGGCCCTGCTTGGACTCGGCGGCGGCTCCAGTGTATCCTCGGCCGACACCTGCGGCCGAGCGGGATTGGACGTACCCCACCTGTCCGAGGAAACCCAGTCCGAACTCAAAAAATTTATCTCTCTAGCCGGGGCTAGTGTGAAGAATCCTCTGGATACAGGACTGATTTTTCGAGACACCTCACTCCTTAAGCGCGAATTGAACATTGTGGCCGCTGATCCGAATATTGACATGCTCATAGTCAGCCCGCATCTTGATATGGCCCTCCGGGCCGGTCCTGACCAGGTTGATCGGCTGGTTGAATTCCTCAATGATTTCACCCTCAATAACGCTTATGGCAAACCAGCGGTACTTACGTTCCACTCGTTTTCCAACGATCCCCGGGAAACTGAATTGCGGTCCAAAGTAAAAATGGAACTGGTTCAAAGGGGTGTGCCGGTTTACGATTCTTTGATCGCGGCCAGCCGCGCTCTGGCCAGATTATACCAATACCACCGGTTTCAGAGAATCCAGACCGCAGGCTCTGATTCCTGAGTCTGCCTCTATTTCGGGGCAGGATGTATTTTGGGCTATAGCGGCCGGGGTTTTTCTGAAGCGGCATTATGCCCGGCTATACGCCCGAATACCAGACACTCGGCAATATTTCCCGCGCCCTGGTAGATAAGGCCCCACATCGATCCTAATTCACCGGCGCTGTAGAGTCCAGGAATCGGATTCCCAAACGCGTCCAATACCTGGGCAGACGCGTTGCGTCTGGGACCGCCTTGCGTGTTAATGAGGCAGGGATGAAGTTTTATGGCGTAGAAAGGCGGGTTTTCCAAGGGAGCGGCCATGACCGGTATCTCCCGGCCCCTATATGCGGGTCTCTCCTCGGCTTGAGAACGCACCGGCCGGCCGAAGAGCGTGTCTTCGCCTCCAGCCATATCCTGGTTCCATCGAGCGATCGTCTTTTCCAGAATATCCGGGTCCATATTGAGTTTCCCGGCCAGATCGGACGGTGTATCTCCCCGTACTATCCACCCTTTTTCTATCTCAGCGCTGTTATCGCGGCTCCATGAGTATCGTTGGCCCGAATGGCCCAGACCGCTCGCTCCTGAGATAGGACCGGCCAGGCGGGCAGTCTCGTCAAACACGGCGTAGCACGGAATCCGAGGATATTCCAGCGCCTCCGAATCGTAGTAATCCACGGCCAGAAGGCCCGCGTGCGATTCTATGGCCCTCTCGTTGACAAACCTTCTCCCGTTCCTGTCAACCAGGATATGGCCTGCCGCCCGGATCACCATCATGAAAGCCGCCTCAAAATCATCCACTTTAAGACCGAGCCCGCAGGAAACACCGTTCATGTGCCAGAGACCGGCTCCCACTTTCTGGGCCAGGCGAATTCCATCCCCCTTATTCCCCAGATTACCAAAAGAATATATAGGGAAACCTTTGACGCTGTTTTTAAGGGCGCTTTGATCGTATTCATAACCTCCGGTGGTCAGGATTAAACCGCGGCCGGCCCTCACGGTGATCTCATCTTCCCCCTGCCCGGCCACAACCCCGGTTACCTCCCCGTCACTATCGGTCACAAGCCTTAAAGCCGGTGTGTTAAACAGAACGGGAATCTTCCTCTTTTCTTCGACGGCATACGAGAGTAAGGCCCAGAGGTTTTCAGCAAAAACAAGCATGGCCTTGCCTTTTCCTCTTACTAAATACTTGTCCATGGATTCGGCTCCGGATACCTGTGGAAACCCGGCATGGCCATATACCTGGACTTCTGTACCTTCTTTCAAGGCCTTAATCCATTCCACATTCTTAACCGATTCTTCGGCAAAGACCCGAACCACCTCGGGATCTATTTCAGAATACGAAAATTCATACAGCGCGCTGATATAAGTGACGGCATCGTCCACCTCGGAGGGACAGAGGAATCCTCCCATGGATACCCGCGTGTTCCCTCCCCCTTTGGGCATACTTTCCAGAATCAGTACTTCCGCGCCCGCGTCATGGGCGGCAATAGCCGCCGCGGCGCCGGCGCCCCCGTAGCCGGCTATCACTACATCCGCCTCGCGGTCCCATTTCATGGGTTCACCTCTTGGTTCTCTTCACACCATCTTCAGATTGCGCCAGTCTTGAGTTAACCGCTTCCGAACTCCTCTTTGACCGTTTCAAAGGCCTTTTGGGTCGCTTCCAATGTCTCTTCTATGTCTTCCTCCTGGTGGGCCGCGGAAACGAACCAGTTATGGTACGGGTGGAAGAAGACACCTTCCTGATAAGCGCGGGCGCAGAAGGTTCGATTCTTATCAAATCCATTATCGCTCTTGATAATCATAAAGGGCATGGTCACCGGACCGGTATAACTGACCTCAATACCCAGGGACCGGGCCTGATCGAGCATCCCTTTTTTTAATTTTTCCCCCACACTAAAGATGTGCTCCAGAGCATTGGTATTGACCATCTCGTCTATGGTGGCCAGGGTAGCGGCCAGGGATTCAGCTCCGGAAAAAAAAGAACCGGTGAAGAAAACCCCGGAAGCGGTATCCATAAGCTCTTTAGTCCCCACACAGGCCGAGATGGGATACCCGTTACCCATGGCCTTGGAAAAACATGACAGATGGGGTTTCAGGCCGAACAGCTCGGCGGAACCCTCCAGGTGAAGTCTGAAACCGGCCCGCACATCGTCCATAATAAGCAGAGGGCCGTCAACCCTGCAAATATCCTTGAGGCCCTTGATAAAAGCCTCCTCCGGCATCTCCTGATCCTGGGCGAAACTGTGTTTAAACGGGGTGATTATGATCGCAGCCAGGTCATCCTGGTTTGACTCCACGATCTTTTCCAGAGCCTCGATATCATTGTAAGGAAAGGCCAACACGTTGGTGCGGTCCTCTTCAATAATACCGTTTGAATTGGGAGTACACCACGGGCCGATACCATGGTAACTGCCCTCAATCATTACGATCTTTTTTCTACCTGTATGCGCCCGGGCTATGCGGACGGCGTGATTGCACACATCGGAGCCGTTTTTTCCAAAGGTCACCCAATCGGCCGCGGCAATCAGTCCTACCACGCGTTCGGCCAAATCGACCCAGATTGGAGACGGGAGATTGAAACAGTCTCCCTTTTTCTTCTGCCCGGCCACGGCCTCCTCCACCTTCGGGTGATTGTATCCAATGATCATCGGTCCGTAAGCGCACATATAATCGATATACTCATTACCATCCACGTCCCGGAACCGGCATCCTTCGGCTTTCTCGATAAAACATGGACTCCGCCCCTGCACCAGCGCAGCGGGATTCTGGTGGGCCGGAAAACCGCCTGGCACAACTTTATTCGCTCTCTCGAAAAGTTCCTGCGAACGATTAAACACTCTCATCCTCTCACCTCACATTCTCCGTATAATGAAAAAAAAAGTCCGGCTAATCCTTTTTCGGATAGGCGCGCGACAGAGCCGGAAATGGGTCATGTTCTCCTCCGTGAATCGGAACCGGTAATCTGAGTCCTATGGCTGAAAGCCTTTGCATCCCTTCGATGGCCTTCCCCACCCAGTCAGGCGGCAAGGCCAGAACCATCTCATCGTCAAGAACTTCACCAAACCGTCTCTCCCCGAAGCATGGTATGCTCAAAGCCGGCTTCCCGGTTGTATAGCATTGTCCCAATGAATCGGCACAGGCCCCCTCACCGATGTAAAAGAACTGGAAACGTTGAAATTCAATTTTCTGAATGCCCGACATGATCATCATCATTTGGCCCGGATTGCCGTAAATCAGGACTACGTCCGGGTCAAACTTACCGGAAGCAAGCGGCGCCAGGACAATGGCCTCACCTTTGGGTATGCGCGGATAAACGGCCTGCTGTTTCATGGCTTCTTCCGGGGTCGCGAACCAGGTGGTGGAAAGCTGGGCCGACTCCTGGGCCATGGATTCTTGAGTGGCCTCGGCCAATCCGTGCAACCTGGAACAGCGGGCATTGATTTTGTCATCCATGGTCGCGCCTATGGTCCAGCCCCTGGTTCTGACAAGGCCGGGCAACTGGCAGAAGACGAAGAAACGATCCAGACGCCTGACCCTGGGTATGTCGTCAAGTTCTCCGGCTTCGTCCAGCTTTTTATACGCCACTGGATAACTTCTCAGCTTAAGCAGGCGCTCTAATTCCCGTGTGGTTTCTTTCCAATCTATCATAATTATCTCTCCCTGACCTGATATTTATTCAATCCCGACTCTTAAGAAAAGCCGTGTATTTGAACCTACTATGTTTCAAGGCGTTCTTTTTACGTGTTCAGACCTGGTCTACTAAAAAGAAGATCA